>JBGPHO010000382.1:0-2508 GCA_041484425.1 Gemmatimonadaceae bacterium | reverse complement strand
GGAGGGGATGGCCTTTGGCGGCTTTCCGGCGCGCAGGCGAGCGAGCTCTGGAAAACCGACGAGGGAGCTGTGAGTGGTGCCGCAGCCGTTTCACCCGACGGCATGAGAGTGTGCTTTCCGGTGGGGCGGAAAGGGCGCTCGACACTTTACTGTGCAAGCGCCGACGGAACCGGTGCACGGGCCGTTGCCGATTCGCTCGATGTGAGGGGCGCGGCGTCGTGGTCGCCGGATGGGCGGTGGATCGCCGTCGCCGCCCGGGAAGGGCGGGGTGTTCGCGTGTTCAAGATTCCAGTCGCCGGCGGCCCTCCGGTCAGATTGGTTGATTCCGTCTCCTCCAATCCGGTCTGGTCTCCCGACGGAACATTCATCCTGTATTCCGGAACGCCACGGGCGCGCAGCGTCCCGGTGAAGGCAATCACGCCGGACGGCCAGCCGTTCCCTCTGCCGGCGCTCACCGTCGATCGCGTCGGTGACAGTTATAGATTTCTTCCCGGCGGCAAAGAACTGGTGGTGAAGCTCGGTGGATTCCGACGCCAGGATTTCTGGCTGTTCGATGTAGCTACCGGCCGCCGGCGCCAGTTGACCACGCTGCGGCCGGGGGAGTCGCTTCAGCGCTTCGACGTATCGCCGGACGGCAAGCGGATTCTCTTCGAGCGTGTGCGGGAGAATTCAGACGTCGTGCTGATCGAGCTGCCTCCGCGGTAGCGCTGTCTCCTCTGGCTATACGCCAGCGTGAGTGGGCGGGGCTGACGACCATCGATATCGGCGAATCCGCACTCCTCTTCCATCGTCAATTACACGCCTTCGTCGCCAAGGTAGTATCGCGTCCAACGCTCTCGCATCGAGCTCTCGTCTGTATCGATGTCGTACCCCGGTGAGATCAGCGGGCGCGCCTGATCGACCCGTACAACCACGATCGTCCGAATACGTTTGGGCGCATCCGATAATCCGCGGTCAGAGAAGAACGCGAGAAGCCGGTCGAACTCTTTCCCCGCCTCCAGTACTTCGCCGCGGCCCTTGAAGCGATAGCCCTTTCGCACGAACGGATCTACCACATTGACCTCGACGCTGGGATTCACCCGGAGGTTCGCGACTGTTCCCGGCGATCGAAGATCGGCAAAGACGAGGTGGTCGTCATCGAGGACGCGGAGCGTGCCTTTCGGCGAGAGGTTGGGCGTGCCATCGGGGCATACAGTGGCGATGAAGCCCAACCGCTGTTGGTTGACCACGCGCTTCATTTCATCAGATAGCGCGCCCATCCTTTCAGCCGTGAAGCGGCGTGACGCGGTCGTCCGTGAAGCTGATGCCGCGCGCGGCAATGTCATATCGCACGCGCAGGACGGCTCGCGTCTTCACGTCCACCCAGATGGTCGCGGGTGCGCCCGGAACGCCGACAGTCACGATCCACGCGTCACGCTCGCCGAGTCTCGGAAAAGCAACGGTGGCGCGCTCGCGCACCGCGACCGGCATTGGGACTCGTCCACCGCGCTCGTAGATGAAGAATGGCAGCTCCGCCGCAAAGCCGCGATCGAGAGGCAACGATGCGACTACGAGCTCAATAACGTTGGAGTCGAAGATTGGACCACCGAGCAGCTGGTCCACCGTCTCCGTCGGCTTCGCCGAGTCACTGCTGGCCGTGATCTGGGTGACGGTTCCCTTGGCCTCGCTTCCAACGAAATCGAAGCGCATTGTGCGCGTTGGCTGGTGCGAGCGATGGGCCACTGCGCGCAGCGTGCGCAGCTCGGCGACGGCGGTATCCACGATCTCGCCGCCGCCGGCAGGGAAGCGCTGCTCTACCTCGAGCAATGGCGTGCGATCGGGTCCGTTCACCACCCGGCTCACGACGGTGCGCGTGCCCGCGGTGGTGTCCTTGCCGGCACGCGTGATCGAGCGCTGGTAGACGACCGTGTCCGCGCCGTGTAGTTGGCCGACGCGAACCGTGATCCCGGGGACGACGGACGGCGTCTCACCCTGGGCGCGCACGCGCGCCGGAAGCGCGACGATCAGCAACGAGGCTAACGCCAGCCAGCCCGTCGGGAGGGAGATGTGAAGCACACGCACGCGCATAAAGAGTCCTGTAGAAGGAAGGTTGTCCTGCCGGGTCAAAAATACTTTCGCCGTCATTGAGGTGAAATCTCGACAGCAGGCAGTAGTCCCTTGATCAGAAGCCCATTGCGAGTTCGCAAATAAAGATAGGCCCGCCGCAAAAGCCTCATTTCACCTCATTGTCCTCCGACGTAAACCCTGAGCGTCACCGGTCCGATTTGCTTCCCGTCAGCTTCAGCGGTCCAGGAAATTGTTTGCCACTGAGATTTCTCGACTTGCGGTGCCACGAGGCGGATGCGTACCGGGAAGTCGTCGTGCGCAGCGGCAGTGAAAGCGCTCATTGGCCACGGATGCCCGTGCTGCGCTGAAGTACTGTCTATAGCCCAGCCTTGCGGAAGCTGCGTTCGCAAATTGAAGCTGACAGGCTTGTCCGTATTGTTGTGGAACAGCAGCAGAACTGGG
>JBGPHO010000381.1:0-2509 GCA_041484425.1 Gemmatimonadaceae bacterium | reverse complement strand
TTAACTCAGTCGGGGCGCCCGGATTTGAACCGGGGACCTCCTGCTCCCAAAGCAGGCGCGATACCGGGCTACGCTACGCCCCGAAGTGAACGCAAGTTACTATAGCCTGCCTTCGGCGCGCAACGCGCCGAGAAGCGCGCGGAACGCGCGAGCGCGGTGACTTCCTGCGGCCGTGTTCTTGATGGGCGATTCGGCAAACGTGCCTCCCAATTCCGGCGCTTCGAAATAAGGATCGTAGCCGAAACCACCGCTACCGCGGGGACTCTCGATCACTCGGCCTTCGATTTCTCCACGACGCGTCAGCTCGCCGGCTGCATCCTTGAATGCAGCAACGGAGACGTAGCGCCCGGCATCGGTAAACCGATCGCCCTGCTCTGCTCTCGCCTCGCGCATGCGGGTCGTGAGCTTCGCGTTATTCGCGGCGTCGAGAGCTTCGCGGTCGAGATCCTCGCGAACCGACCAGCGCTTGCTGTACACACCAGGCTCGCCGCCCAGCGCATCGACGCACATTCCGGAATCGTCGCCAAAGGTGGGAATGCCGCCCGAGAGCCGATAAAAATAGCGCGCCTTCGCCAGCGCGTTCTCCTCGAATGTCTCGAACTCCTCGAGGTCGTTCTCACGCGCGCTCTCCGGAATTCCGATAGTAGCGAGATCGACTACGTCGAGCCCGAACTCCGAGAAGATCTCCCGCAGCTCGCGCAACTTTCCCTCGCTGCGCGTTGCGAGAAGGAAACGCCCGCCGGTCACTCCGAAAGCGCTGTTATCTGAGCGGTGTCGAGAGTGCGTATGCCGGAGATCGCCAGCTCGAGAAGCAGGTCGAGCTGCCCACGATCGAACGTTCCGTTCTCGCCAGTCCCCTGCACCTCCACAAACTTCCCTTCACTGCTCATCACTACGTTCATGTCGACCTCGGCCCTCACGTCCTCCTCGTAGTCGAGGTCGAGCCGCGGCTCTCCGTCAATTACGCCCACGCTCACCGCCGCCACGCGTCGCTTCACCGGCGTCTCGAGAAGCTTGCCGGTCTCCACCATCCAGTCGAAAGCATCCACGATCGCGACCGATGCGCCGGTGATCGCGGCGGTGCGAGTTCCGCCGTCGGCAACGAGGACGTCGCAATCGAGCTTCACGGTGAACTCTCCAAACTTGAAATCGTCGAGCATGGCGCGGACGCTGCGGCCGATCAGGCGTTGAATCTCCTGCGTGCGCCCGCCCAGCTGCGCTCGCTCACGTGACGTGCGCGTCCGCGTCGCCCGCGGGAGCATCGCGTATTCGGCGGTGAGCCAACCTTCGCCGGTCCCCCGCTTCCAGCCGGGAACGCCATCTTCGACCGACGCGGTGCACAACACCCGGGTTGCGCCGAAGATGATGAGACACGAGCCTTCGGCGTAGGGCGCAACCCCGCGCTCGAATGTGATCGGACGGAGCTCCGAGATACTGCGTCCGACGCGGTTCGCCTTACCTGTTTTCACTGAGCTTCCCGATTATGGCTGTAGTCGATTGTCCGGGAGTGAGGGGCACCACCACGACGCTCCCGCCCCAGCTCTTCACTTCTGTCGCACCAACGATCGTGCCTTCCGAGTAATCGCCGCCCTTGACGATCACGTCCGGTTTGAGATGTCTGACGAGGTTGAGCGGCGTGTCCTCGGGGAAAATTACGACGAGATCCACACACTCGAGCGCCGCCAACACGTACGCCCGTTCGGCATCGCTGCGCACGGGGCGCGTCGGGCCCTTGAGTCGCCGCACGGACTCATCGCTGTTGACGCCGACGACGAGCGCGTCGGCGGTTTCGCGCGCGGCGGTGAGGATGTCGATGTGGCCGGGATGAAGCAGGTCGAACACACCATTGGTAAACGCTACCCGGCCCTTCCTTCCAGCTCTCCACCGCTCGGCCTCCGCCCATGTTGCAATCTTCGTCGCGGGATCTCGAGGCGTCAGAGTCGGCTCATCACTGAAGGGTGGAAATGGATCACCTGCTCTTTTTTCATCGGAAGTTTTATGACTTCGTCGTAGTCACTCGAGATGGAGATAGTGGTCGGAGTCCTCTCGATGGTGATCAGCTCCGCGCCCGGGGGGAGCTGAAGAGTGTCCGCCAGCGCCGACAGTCGAGTGGTGATCTGAGCGTCCGTCTTGTCAGTCGAAAACCTCGCCTCCTGTCCCATCGCATCCTTGAACTGATAGAAATGGAAATAGGCCTCGCCGAAATCCACCGCGAAGTAGGCCGCTACCGCGAGAATCAGCACGGGGAGCAGACAACCGATCCTGCTCTCACCGCGCCGGTTTACCACTGCGACTGCGCCCCTTCGATCAGAGTGTTCACGATCCGGTCGATCGCCACCTTTCTGCCGGCGGGCTCGCCGCGCTCTTCGTACTGACCCTCGGCCAGCAAGCCTTTCCGTTGCCAGAGGGTCTTGCCTGTCACCTGATCGATCATCTCGATGTCCACGACGAGCTGCAGCATGCGCTTCGCGGTGGTCGTCTGCCTGTTGTCGGCATTGAAGCCAATCGG
>JBGPHO010000380.1:0-2524 GCA_041484425.1 Gemmatimonadaceae bacterium | reverse complement strand
TACGGTAGTCGAGGAGGCGCTATTACTGTTCGCGGCGGAAGCTGAATTCGCACCGACCTTGCATGCGGACACGACGACAACGAAAGAAACGAGGACCGAACGATACATTTTTCCCGGGTGTTGTTGGAAATAAGGGCGAGACGGCGGGAGATACTGCTAGGCCTGTTCGCTACATGTATTCTAGCGGTTTACTTCACCGATGTGTGGCTGGTGACGTGTGGCTTCGACGGCTGTCCCACACCTCGCGCCATCCAGAACTTCGAGCCCGATCAGGGGGGCCGCATCCTCGACCGCTACAACCGCCTAATGGGGCGGCTGGAGCTGGTCCGGCGCGTCAACGTCCCGTTGAGCTCCGTTCCCGAGTTCGTGCAGCAAGCATTCATCGCGACCGAAGACCGCCGCTTCTACCAGCACGGCGGACTCGATTGGCGGGGATTCGCGCGCGCCCTCATCACGAACCTGAAAGCCGGACGCACACGCGAAGGATTCAGCACCATCACGATGCAGGTGGCGCGCAATACGTTCGCGGTCCGAAAGTATCCGCCCCGGTCGCTCCGTCAGAAGCTGGCGGAGCTCAGACTGTCGCGCCTGATCGAAGGGTCGCTCACCAAGCAGCAAATTCTCGAGCTGTACTTCAACGTCATCTACATGGGCAACGGCGTGTACGGCGTTGAGGCCGCAAGCAGAGACCTTTTTGGTCGAAGCGTCAGTCAGCTCAATCTCTCGCAGGCGGCCATGCTCGCGGCGCTTCCTAAAGCTCCGTCGGCGTACACACCGCGCCGGCACCCCGAGCGCGCACTGAATCGGCGCAATCTCGTGCTCAGCCTCATGGTCAAGGAAGGATACGTCTCGGCGAACAGACTGCCGGGACTCCAGGCGCAGCCACTTCGAATCGCGCGTGATGAGTACAGACCCCAGGACCCGAACGATTCGTATGCGCTCGACGCGGTGCGCGCGAAAGTCGATTCGATCATCCAGAGCGGAAGCGCCGACATCGTCGATCTCACAGTACGGACGACACTGGATCGCAACGCCCAGATCGCCGCCGATCGCGCGGTTCGGCGCCAGGCCGCCTCCATCCAGTCGGAGACAGGTCGCCGCGCTCTGATACAGGGCGCGATGGTGGCTATCGACCCCCGCAACGGCGACATCCGTGCGCTGAGCGGGGGACGACAGTACGAGCGCGGCAACTTCAATCGCGCGCTGCTCGCGCATCGCCAACCGGGCTCGGCGTTCAAGCCGTTCGTCTATGCGGCGGCGATGGCCGCGGGCTACACGCCATCGTCCGAAGTGGATGACGACCCGATCGATGTGAAACAGGGACGCAGCGTGTGGTCGCCGTCCAACTACAACGACGAGTACTCGGGACGCATCACCTTCCGAAAGGCGCTGATCAAATCGGCCAATTCAGCGACGGTGCGCGTCAGTCAGGCGGTCGGGATTCCGCGAATCATCGAGACAGCGCACAAGAACGGAATCGTCAGCGCGCTTCCCAACGTCCCGTCGATGGCGCTCGGATCCGTCGAGGTGACGCCGATCGAGCTCGTCACCGCGTACGCGCCCTTTGCAAACGGTGGACACAAGGTCAAAACACGACTGGTGCGAAGCATCTCCACGTCTGACGACGTGCCCATCTGGATTTCTTCGGAGGTCGACCCGAATCCGGTCCAGGTGATGGATCCTCGTGACGCATATCAGGTGACGTCGATGCTCCAGTCGGTCGTCGACTACGGCACCGGCAAAGTCGTGCGCGACTACGGCGTGAAAGGGCTCATCGCCGGCAAGACGGGAACGACGAACAGCGGCACGGACGTGTGGTTCGTCGGCTACACGCCGACGGTCGTCGCGGCGTTCTGGTTCGGCTTCGACAATCCCGCGCCCATCAGCGGCGACGCATCGGGGGGCAGGCTCGCCGCGCCCGCGTGGGTCGACTTCTACCAGAATGGCTGGCGCGAATACCCGTCACCGAATGCGTGGAACCCACCGGTCGGAATGGTGGAGCGCATCATCGATCCGACGAGCGGATACCTGGCGACCGAGTGGTGCCCGGTGACGCGCAACGAGTACTACAAGCCCGAGCTGCCGCTCCCGACGATTCCGTGCCCCGAGCACGGGCCCGACACAGGCGACGATCAGAACAACCCAGACTGGCAGAACCAGCGCGACTGGTCGAACGATTTTGGCAAAAAGATCAGCAAAGCGCTCGGCAAGATATTCAAGTTCTGACGTTGGCAGGTTTCAGCGGTGTGGTTCGAGCGATCTCGATTTGGGTCGAGTCGGTGGATCCCCTTCGGCACCCTGCCCGCTATCGCGGGCACCCGCGCTCGCTTGGTCGGAGCCCCTAACAACGCTCCTTCGCTCCGCTCAGTCGCGGGTCTCCTCCTCGCGCTCGCTTTGCAAAGCGCCTACGAGGACACCCTCTCCCTCCCTCCCAACGGGTTTTGTAACTGATCACGGCGCAAAGCGCTGCGCGTCGTTTGCGTGCGCGACGACCGCGGACCGCGGCGCCCGCTCGTGCACGCTG
>JBGPHO010000379.1:0-2527 GCA_041484425.1 Gemmatimonadaceae bacterium | reverse complement strand
TTCTCGACGCCCTCGTGAAGCCACGTCTCGACCGTCGCCGTGAGCTGCGGCATCAGCGCGAGAACATCTTCCCGCTCGTCGCGCGCGAACGGCGACAGTACGAAGTCGGAGAGATCCTTGTAGATCCCCTTCCGCTCTTCGCTCGGGCCGACGCCGATTCGGAGTCGGGCGTACTCCTGCGTCCCAAGCGCGTGCTCCACGCTCTTGAGGCCATTGTGCCCCCCGGCGCTTCCACGCGCGCGGATGCGAGTGCGTCCTACCGGTATCTGAACCTCGTCCACCACCACGAGCAGATCCTTGGCGGCGCTCCAGAAAGGGCGGCGCACATAGTTCCTGAGTACCTGGCCGCTCAAGTTCATGAATGTCTGCGGCTTCACCAGCCGGACCTTCACACCAGCGACGGTGCCGTTCGCTACCTGCGACTCGCCGTCCCTCTTCCAGCCGTCAAAACGCCAAACGTCGGCAAGGTGGTCGATCAACCACCAGCCGACGTTGTGACGTGTCGCGGCGTACTCGCGGCCCGGATTCCCGAGACCGACTATGACCTTCAAGGGTTATCCAATAGCGGAGCCAAATCGCCGTCTTATGAACGTGAGGTCGTATTACTTCTTGCCGGGCGACTCACCGCCCTTCTTGCCGGCCGACTCACCACCCTTCTTGCCAGGCGACTCTTCGCCGCCCTCACCCTCTTCCTCGTCACCAAGTCCCTTGCCGATGACTTCGGGCTCAGCCACTCCCTCGGCCGCACCCTCAACTGCTTCGACAGCCGGTGTCTCCTCGATCACCGCGCGTGGCGCGGCAAGAACCGCGACCGAAGTCTCGGGATCGTCGAGAATCTTGACGCCGGCGGGAAGCTTGATGTCGCTGACGTGGAGCGAGTCACCGATTACCATGTTGGTGATATCGAGCTCGACGTGATCCGGTATGTCCGACGGATCGACCTCGATCTCGAGCTCGCGGAGCGTCTGATCGAGAACTCCGCCTTCGAGCCGCACGCCTTCCGGGATTCCGTTGAGGACGATCGGTATGTTGACGGTGACCTTCTCGCCGGCGACGAGCGCCTGGAAATCGACATGAAGGATCTGGCGCTTGATCGGATGGCGCTGGATCTCGCGAATCAGCGTCTTCGCAGTGTGTCCGCCGACGGTCACTTCAATGACAGTGCTCTCGGCCTGGATGTGCCCGAGCATCTTGTCGAGATCGCGCGCGTTCAGCGAGAGCCGCTGCGGATCGCGTCCGTGGCCGTAGATCACCGCGGGAACCTGTCCCGACCGGCGAAGTGAGCGGGCGGCGCCCTTTCCTGAAACGTCGCGAGCTGTCGCGTTAAATGAGACTATTGCCATTACTAGTTCTTCCCTATGGGCGCGAACAACTGGTCGAACGCCCATTCGATAAAGTCAAAAACTGCTGCCGCGAACTCTTTCGCGACTTTCCCGATCACTTCCGCCATTTCACTCTATCCTTCGAACAGCGAGCTAACCGACTGCTCGCTGTGTATGTAGCGAATCGCCTTCGCCAGCAGCTCGCCGACCGACAACACGCACAAGGTCGAGAATCTCTTCGCCTTCGGAATCATGACGGTATCCGTCACCGTCACCTCCTTGATCGGCGCCCTCGACAGCCGCTCTACCGCTGGTCCCGAAAGGAGCGCGTGCGTGGCACAGACATAAATGTCGCGCGCGCCCAGGTCCTTCAGAGCCATTGCCGCTTCGGACACGGTGCCGGCGGTGTCGATCATGTCGTCCGCGAGCAAGCAGTCCCTTCCTTCGACTTCACCGACGACGTTGACGACTTCCGACACGTTCGCCTTCGGCCGTCTCTTGTCGATGATTGCGAGCGAGCCGTTGAGCCTTTTCGCGAATCCTCTCGCCATCTTGGCCGATCCTACATCCGGCGCGACGACGACGAGCTCGTGCAAGTCCTTCTTTCTGTAGTGCGAAACGAACACCGGCGCCGCGTATAGATGATCCACCGGAACATCGAAGAACCCCTGCAGCTGGTGCTGGTGAAAATCCAGACCCAGTACCCTGTTGGCGCCGGCCGTCACGATCATGTTCGCGAGCAGCTTGGCGCCGATTGCAACACGCGGCTGGTCCTTTCGGTCCTGCCGCGAGTATCCGTAGTACGGCATCACGCAGGTAATGCGCGCCGCCGAGGCCCTCCGAGCCGCGTCCATCAGGAGCAGCAGCTCCAGGATGTTGTCGGCCGGCGGATTTGTCGGCTGCACGATGAAGACGTCGTTGCCTCTGACGTTTTCGTCGATGCGGACGAAGATCTCGCCGTCGGCGAAGCGGTTGACCGTCGTCTTGCAGAACGGCACATCCAGCATTCGCGCGATCTCAACGCACAGTTCCGGGTTCCCGGGCCCGGCGATGAGCTTGAAGCCATGAGCGGGTACGGATAATCCGTCCATGCAGCCTTACAAGTTAAGTGGGCAAAGGACCTGGATCAATTGCCCCTGGTGGATTCGAACCACCATTACCGGATCCAAAGACCGATGTCCTGCCATTGGACGAAGGGGCAGCGG
>JBGPHO010000378.1:0-2531 GCA_041484425.1 Gemmatimonadaceae bacterium | reverse complement strand
TTTTTCCTGGAGCGAGTCGAGCGTGAAGATGAGCGCCTCACCCGACTTCGGCAGGTCGGCGAGCTCGGTTTGGAGCGTCCCCATGTCGCTCCCCTGAAGCCGCATCACGTCACCGGAGCGGTAGACAGCACGCCCGGTCGTATCCACGACCACTATGAATCCCGGCACGGACTGAAGCCGGTCCGCGATTTTCGGCGCGAGAAGGGCGATGAGGGCGGTGTCGCTGGTAGCCATTACCTTTTCGCCGGACTGCTCGGCTTCAGTGATCACTCGCGCGGCGAGATCGCCCTGCGCCGCCGCGTATTGCGCAATGTCGTGATAGACGGCGTCGTTGCGGGCCGCGAGAACAGCGAGGAACAAAGTGACCGTAACCGCGACGAGTCCGGCCACGAACGCCGCGGTGAGTTTCACGCGCGTTGACAGCATCGGCCTCTAGCTGACCTTACCCGCGACGCTCTCCTCGCGGATCACGTACCCCACGCCGCGGATCGTATGTATGAGCTTTCTCGCGCTGTTTGCATCTATCTTCTTGCGCAAATGGTTGATCACGACATCGACGATGTTGGTGCCCGGATCGAAGTGATAGCCCCATGCGTATTCGGTGATGAGCGTTCGGCTCATGACTCGGCCGGCGTGGCGCATGAGATACTCGAGCACCGTGTATTCCTTGGGCGTCAGCTCGATTGCGTGACCGCCGCGCGTCACCTCTCTCGTATCCAGGTTGAGCGTCAGATCCGACGCCTTCAGCACCGGAGTGATGCGCCCGCGCGGCCGGCGCGACAGTGCCTCCACGCGCGCCAGCAGCTCCTCGAACGCGAACGGCTTGGTGACGTAGTCGTCCGCGCCGGCGCGAAGAGTCTCGACCTTCGAGTCGATGGCGTCCTGCGCAGTCAGGATCAACACTGGTCGGTCGAAGCCACGGGCCCGAAGATCGTGCAGCACTTGCGCGCCGGACTTGCCGGGTAACCGCATGTCGAGAACGACGACGTCGTACTCCTCCGCTATGGCTCGCGCTTCCCCATCATCGCCGTTCGCGACGAGATCCACTCCCCAGCGCTGCTCCTCAAAGCCCCGTTTGACGAACTGTCCGACAGTTGGATCGTCTTCGATTACGAGGATTTTCATCGAGCGGGTGGACTCGTTCCGTTAAAATGCGAAGGGCGGACGCATGTCCGCCCTTCGCAAAGTTACATGTCTGCAACCTGCGGTTCAACGAAAGCCGCCTAACTCCCCGGCAGCTGCGCCCACGACCCGCGCTGCACCGCCAACCGATTCGAAGGTTGTCTCGCCAGCGCCGCGTCATAATGGAATCTTCCCCCTCCTGTCGCGTAATACGCCGCCGCGACGACCGCCCCATAGTAGTCACCGGTTCCGGTCTCGTAGACAGCGTGATTCGGCGCGTACACGGAGTAATAGGCTGCCGAGCCGCCTGAATTGAGAGCCCAATCCGCTGGCGCCGCAGAGGCGCCGCACGATGCGAATGAGAGTGCTTTCGAATTGGCCGAAAGATTGGTGACGACTCCGGCAGCGGCGTTGAGCGAGTCACGGAGATACACGTTTACGTGCGGATTACCTGGGAACACGAGCTTCGAATTCCCCGTCAGGACGATGGAGCTGAAGAAATAGGAGCTGTCCGTGAGCGTGAGAGTCGCGCCCGACGAAACGGTGACGACACCCGTGGTCGAGCTATAGCTGATGCCAGGTCCGGCCGGCACATTCGCCGTCGGGGTAAATACGCCAGCCGGGCACGGAATTATGTCCATCGGCGCGAGAGCGGTCGCGCCGGACGTTGCGACCCCCGTAACGACGCCGCTTGATCCAAGGTCAACAGTTCCGACGGCGGTCGCGTCTCCATTCACCGTGGCTTTGAGGAAGATATCGCCGTTCGACCAGATACTAGCCGTGCTGTCAGCAGTCGCGGGCAGGTAGGGCCCTATGTCGGAGTCGTAGGAGTCGAGACGGCCGGCTCCGGCTACGTATAGTGTGTTGTCGGTGTACACCGCGTGGTTGAAGCTCGGGACGCCACCGACAGCGCTAACGATGGTAACGATTCCCGCAGTGGGGTCGGTGCGCCTGCCTTGCACGACCACGTTGTATTCCTGAAGTCCCCCGTTATCGACGCGATGAATTACGGCTCGATACGCGGCCTTGTTGGGCAGATTCACCCAGCCAAGATTCAGGCTATCACCCGGATTGAGGGCCTTCACCGTCGCGCTCGGCCACGCGCCGTAGGTCTGACGAAGACCGGCCTCGGCGGCGTACAGGGCGAGGGTGGATTCGCGCGACGCGCGTGACGCGCGACGCTCATCGGCAGCCGTGCTGAGCGCCACGACTACAATCACGCTCATGATCGTGATTGCGAAGATCACGAAGGGAAGGACGAATCCTTTGCGGTTCATGACTATCAGCGGCGGAGGGCCACTTTTGTCGTCAGCGAGTCGCGCTGATAGACGTAAGTGTTCCCAACGTCGGTGTTCTTGTAGCTCTCGGTCCGGAGCGTCACCGCTACGCTCCCCACCGCCGCTGGGTTG
>JBGPHO010000377.1:0-2549 GCA_041484425.1 Gemmatimonadaceae bacterium | reverse complement strand
TTCGGCGCCCACTTCATCCAGGCCCCACGGCTGGTACACGTAGGGGACTGCTCGACCGCCAGAGGATTGCACGACCGTTTGGAAGAGCGTGCGCCCGTTGGAGTACGGGCGATCCGAGGCTCCGATGCCCTCCCATGGGTGGAAGACGCCGACGCGGCTAGTGAAGAATGAGTTCTCCTTCCCGACCACGAAGCGGACGTACGCGTTCTCCACCTCAAAGAAGTCTTCCGGAGATACGGAAAGCTCAACCAACGACCCGTAGTATTTGCCCCATGCGCCCGATAGGGGATACAGAGTCGCTTCCATGAAGCTCGGAGCGATGGTGGTCGTGCGCGGGCCGGGTGCACCGGCTACAAGGTTGGCGACCGCCGCACCATTTGGCTGATTGGTTACTTGCACGTCGAAGCGCGGCTGGATTCGCGCGCTGAAGTAATCACCCAACTCAAACTTTGCCGTCGACGCCTTGCCGATGTCTTCGGGCATGCGGAATCCAGCTGCCCGGAACTTGTATCCCGTCGCATTCAGTCGTGGGATGGTGGTGTGGCAGTAGTTGCACGAAAGGTTCAGTCTCCGAGCGAACGCAGGAATTCGCGTTAACCTCGCGAGATGAGCCATCACGGCCTCCACCGTCAGGGTCCGGTTGCTGGATGGCGCAGCGACGGAGGTGCCAGCGTAAGCAGTCATGTAGTCCCGCATCGCCGCTACCATCGCGGGCGTCGGAGTCGAGGGGCGGTCTGCGACGCCGAGTACGGTAACTGCCAATAGAGCTGCGACAAACATGGATGTCATCTCCTAGGTGGGAAGAAAGCAGGATCAACGGACGGTCGCGAACCGACGCGCATCGTCCCCTCCGTGCTACTTCCCTTGCGGGATTCTCCTCGCCGGCGCGGCTCCGCGCCGGTTCTTCTACTTTTCCTTCTGGCTGAACATCTTGATGTATTCGGCTACGTCCTCCATCTGTTCGTGAGTCAGCTTGCCCTTGAACGACTTCATGTCCTCGTCCTTGCCCTTCGTCAGCACCGTCACGATCGAATCTTTGGAGTGCTTGGTGAAGAACTCCGCATCGAACGTCGCGATCTTCGGGAACTTGGCCTTCATCGTCTTCGGCGCGACGCCGCGCACGCCGTGGCATTTCCGACAGTTCTCCTCGTACGGAGCCTTGCCGGGCGGATCCTGACTCGGCGCTGATGCGTGCGCGAATCGACTGGCGTACGTGACGCTGATGCTCAGAGCAGCGATTGCTGCGAGTACTGGATGCTGTCTCACTTGTTCTCCTTTGCTTTGAGAGGCTCCGGGAATGTGTCGCGGAATTCAGGTTGCTTGTTGAGATTGGCCCGTCCGCGAAGCGACGAGAGGTAAACCGTCAGCTCCTCGATTTCCTGATGGCTGAGAGTGGGTGGGCCGTAGGCCGGCATTTTCGAGTCGGGATGGAAGCGCAACGGATCCTCGATGAAGCTGTGCATAAACGCGGCGGAGTGCCTCAGTCCGACTTCGGTCAGGTCGGGTGCTTCGGGCGCGTCTTCCTTTTTCGGAACGGCTCGCATGCCCGCCACGTTGTGGCATCCGCCACATTGCTGGCGCTCGAACTGCGTGCGTCCTGCCCGCTCCGTCGACGTCAGCATCCGTCCCACCTCGGGCGCAACGGCATTCCTCGGCTGACTGCGCATCGATGCGCCAAGAAGTACCGCCGTGGACATGGCGATTCCTCCGAGGATGAAGGCGGCAGTCGGGCGCTTTCCGATTGACCTCGTGCTCCGCTTGTCAAAGAATGGAAGCAGGAGGAGAACGAGCACGATCGCCATCGGCACTCCCACCGCTATCGCGCTCTCCAACGATCCGGGCACCAGCTTCAGGAGCTGGAAGAACGGCAGGAAATACCACTCCGGCACCGGAACGTATGACGAGTCGGTCGGGTCGGCCGGCGCTTCCAGCGGCGCGCCCACGTAGGTGCCGAGGAGAGCCAGAATCACGACGACGAGTGTTCCGACGATGACGTCCTTCGCTATGATGTCCGGCCAGAAACGCAGTCCGCCGGTCTTCGATTCGTGCAGATGATGACGATAGAAGTCCGGATATTCGGCATCGGATGTGAGCTTCGGAGCGTTCTTTTCGAGGTCCGCTGGGCGGGGCGCGACGCCTTGTCTGACGACGAGAAAGAGATGAAGTCCAACGATAATGCCGAGCAGGATGGGCAGAAGGAGGACGTGCAGGGAGTAGAATCGGGTCAGGGTTGCCGCCCCCTGCTGTGATCCGCCACGCAGGAGAGTCACGAGCTTACCGCCGATGATTGGCGTGGTCCCAGCGATATTCGTCCCAACCTGGGTAGCCCAGTAAGCCTTTTGATCCCACGGCAGGAGATAGCCGGTGAACCCGAACCCGAGCACTATGAAGAGAAGGGCCACGCCGAGAACCCAGTTGGGCTCTCGCGGATACTTGTAGGCTCCCATCGTGAACACGCGGATCATGTGGGCGACGGCGAGCACTACCATTGCCGACGCGCCCCAGTGGTGCATCCCGCGCACGACGGCGCCGCTGGCAACGACGCGATC
>JBGPHO010000376.1:0-2551 GCA_041484425.1 Gemmatimonadaceae bacterium | reverse complement strand
GTGATCGTCGGATCGAGCGGCCTGAGCGCGCGCAGAATCGCCGCCTCGAGCGAGACGTCGTTCGCCTGGGGGTAACGCTCCGACCCTTCGCGCCCCTGCATTACCGCGGGACGCGGAAAGCGCACGAAGATCGGCTGCGTGAAATGCGGATGGCGAATCATCAACTGCCCCTTCTCCAGCGTCGCGAGCTTGGTTCTTGTCGCCGGGCTCAGCACCGCGTACCCCGGTGTCGAGAGCTCGTCGGGATCCATTCTGCCGAACACCGATGTCCCCGAATTGCCGACCACTCTCCGATGCACCTGTGAGCGGAATTGCTGCGCGCTGAACAGGACGAGGCCCAGGTAGCGGCCACGTTCGGCGATGTCGAGAAGCATTTTCCTGACGTAGGTATCGGCTCCATCACCGGGCGCGTACTTGTTCAGCTCGTCGACGAATACGACGAGGTGCTTGACCCCCAGGTCCCTCCGCTCGAGATGCTCGCGGAGCTTTGACACGATCCGCGCGAAGATGAGGTCCTGCGCATCTTCCTCGAGGTTTGCGACATCCACCACGTACACCGTGCGGTCTTCAAAGCTCCCGAACGGAAGGTCGCTCACAGCCCCCGAGTCGGTGACGAGTCCCGCACAGCGCGTGGAGATGTTCGACAGGCGGTTCCGCACCTTGCGGATGGTCGCCACGTGGTGCGTGCGCCAGCTCTCTCCATCCTTCCTTTCCATCCCTTGAAGGACATCGCGGAACCAGGCGTCGAGGTCGGCGAATGATTGAACTCTGTGCTTCTTGCTGAGGAGAGGATCGGTAAACTCCTTGTCGACGACACTGTCCGTGATGAAGTCGATCAGCGCATCGGCCTTCGCATCGATGTCATCCCGGTTGAGGAGGACTTCCGCGAACTGGAGGACCTCGCGCAGTCCCCAGGTGAGCGGCGTCACGTTGTCGAGCAGGGCTTCGTTGTTCCGGAACGTGTTGAGGGCGAGGCCCTTGGCAGTATAGGGCGCGAAATACTCGACGCTCTGGAACGGCCTCGGCTCGACGCCAAGCTTCTCGTAGAGGGCTTCGTCCGACTTCTCGACCTTTCCCGGCTGATCCAGATAGCAGAGGTCGGGACCTTTGACATTGAAGCATACAGCTGCAATCGTTCCCTTCGCCTCCGGAAAGTGGGTAAACAGCGAAGCCAGCAGCCACTCGACGGCGCTCGTCTTGGTCGCGAGCCCGGAGACGCCCGTGATGTTCAGATGTGCCGCCTCGGGCCCGAGGAGAAAATCCGCGTCGAGATAGATCACGGCTTCCGTCCCGCCGGCGCGATAGACGCCGATCGGAATTCCCGTATTGGCTCCCTCGCGGAGGTAGCTGTCCATGCGCAGCGCAACCTGGACGTCGGCTTCTTCGGCGAGAAAGACCTGACCCATCGGCACCGGCTGGAGGGGCTCCTCCGGGATCTGTCTGAGCACGGCCGCGGTATAGAGCCGGATCTCCGCTCTCTCCGTGGCTGCGTAGCCCGCCGTCGTCGGCAACCCATCGTGGCCCAGCACGTCGTGCATCGGCGTCTGGAGATCGGTATAGCTGAACCCTTCTACGACGATTCCGTAGATGTGCGGAATCAGCCCGTCCATCGGGTTGGCCCCATCGACGCGAACGATCGTCCCTATTCCGACAGGGGAATCAATTGCCGTCCAGAAATGGAATTCGTGCGGCGTGTTCGGCTTCCGCTCCGTCGCGACGACGCGGCCCAATGCTTCGGTCATGATATGGCTCTCAGAAATTCTTCACAGTCGCGAATACCGTAGGACATCTTGTCCCAACGCCCATCTGGCAGAGCCAGGGGGGATGTTTCAGCGAGCACCCAGCGCGAGATCTCGTTCGCGCGCTGAGTGGGATTGTCGCACTGCGACATCTCGACTCGGACCAGCCCCCACAACACGTCCTGACCCGCCGGATCACGGAGGCGCAGATACCAGCTCATTACCTCACTGCGCGAGCGCGGTGACACCACGAACACCGACGATCGTTCGCCCCTGGACAGGCCGACGACTGTCTTGAGGGCGTCGCCTTCGACGTAGAGCGTGCGGTGGCTCTTGATCACACCGATCGCGTTCGCCGAAGACGCCACGCGCCCGCTGCGGCTGATGCCACCATCTATGAAAACTGGCGCTCCGCCGATAGCGCACCACGCTTCCGCCAGCTCGTCCTCGAGAGCGTCCCGCTGCCGATCCACCGCGCGAATGGCGCGCTCGAGCAGCGTGGCTGGATGCTCGATTGGAAGCTCGCCGCCAAAGTCGGGGGTCGATGTATCCACGATTTCAAATTGTCCACAGCGCATTGGGGCGCCCGAGCCCGCCGGAAGAGATAAATACTTGAACGGCAGATAGAGCTTCTGCTCCAGCCTCGGCGGCTTCCCTTCCCAGGTAATGAGCCGCCGGTTCACGCGGATGCGCACGGCCGCCGAGGTCGTGCCAAGGACGAGGGGCACGTTCAGCTGGCGGCCGATCATCCGCACCTTTTGCGCGCCATCGAGAAATGCGCCGAAGCCGGAGACCAGGGTGCGAGTGACGTC
>JBGPHO010000375.1:0-2565 GCA_041484425.1 Gemmatimonadaceae bacterium | reverse complement strand
TATTCGGCGTAGTGGGAGCCATCCTCTTCGCGCGCGTCAGAACTTGATCAAGGATCCACTCCGCCCTTTTCGCAAGGTTGGCGAGTGGGGTTACTTCCTGCGAGACATCGGAATCGCCCTCAGGGATCCGGCGACTTACGGGCGGGAAACGATCCGGCAAATGCGAAACATCGGCGTCGATTCGGTGCCGCTCGCTGCGATCGTCGCGGCGTTCATCGGCGCGGTCACGGCATTTCAGACGAGGTATCAGCTGTTCGGAGGGGTACAGCTCTCGGTCGTGGGGCTGATCTCGCGCCAATCGATAGTCCTCGAGCTTGGTCCACTTCTCACCGGCCTCGTGCTGACGGGACGCGTTGGAGCGCGCATAACGGCCGAGGTCGGAACGATGCGCGTGACCGAGCAGATCGATGCGCTGGAGACGTTGGCGTACGATCCGATCGCATACCTGGTGGTACCACGCCTGATCGCGGCGCTCGTCATGCTGCCGGTGCTCACGATTCTCGCCGACGCCGTCGGGATTGGGACAGCGATGTTCACCGCCGTCACCGCGACTGACGTCACCTCGACCGCGTTCGCCGAGGGACTGCGACTGTCGTTCACGCCGTTCCAGATAGTGTACAGCATCATCAAGGCGACTATATTCGGGGGCGCGATAGCCTTCTTCTGCTCCTACGAGGGCTACACCGCGAACGTCGGCGCCGAAGGCGTCGGTCGGAGCACCGCGCAGGCAGTAGTCGTGACGTCGGTCGCCATTCTCGTGCTGGATGCGCTCACGGCGCTCCTGCTCGCCCCTTACCTCCAGGCATGAAGAAGAAAAGAGACGAAGTACTGGTGGGCCTCGTGATCGCGGTTGCTGTCATAGTGACGGTGCTCGGCTCGCTCTGGCTTGCGCGCGGAGGATTGTCGAAGGGCTATCCGCTGTACGCGAAGTTTCCGTGGGGCGCGGGATTGAAGCAGGGGCAGCCGGTGCTGCTCGTCGGAGTAAACGTCGGGTATGTGGACCAGGTTGATCTGCACGAGGATGGGATCCTCGTGACGACGCTTAGAATCGTGAAGCACTACAAGGTGCCGGTGACAAGCAAGGCGGCGGTCGTTCCCAACGGCATCTTCGGCGATCAGGCAATCGCGGTAACGCCATCGCGGCCTGATCCGCGCTCCTTCAAATCGGGCGACACGATCCCGATCGGACCTTCCACGCCTGGCATTGCCGAGCTCACGAGCGCGGCCGACTCCGTGATGCGATCCGTGAACGCGGTAGCATCGGCGTTGGAGCACGAGATGGTAGCGTCGGGAGGAATCCGCGACCTGCGCAACACGATCGGCGCGACGAATCGCCTGGTGAACGATTTCTCGACGATCGCCGCCGAGCAGTCCCGGCAGCTGAGCGCGACGATGACATCGCTGAGGCGAGCGACGGGAGCGATCGATCCGGCCAAAGTGGATTCGACGATCACCAACCTCCGCGCGGCGAGCGCCAACCTGGCGCAGATGAGTGCCGAGCTCAAGGCGACATCGGGAAAGCTCGATGCAGTTCTCGCCAAGGTAGACAGCGGGCCCGGGAGCGCGGCGATGCTGATCAACGACCCAGGCGCGTATAACGACGTGCGTGGATTGCTGCAGCGCATGGACTCGCTGCTCGCGGACATCAAGAAGAATCCGAAGCGTTACATCAACGTCAAGATCTTCTAAGGCGACAGCACCGTTTGAACTGCGAGAAGAACAAGGTGGGGGGTTTTAGGTACTAGGTTCGAGGCGCCAGGTTTCACCTCATACCTTCGACCTAACACCTTATCCCTCTCACTTTGTTCTTCTCGCAGTCAAAAGCCTTCCAAAACCGGACATAAGAACGCGGCGGGATGGACGCGGGGGTTTTGGGCGGTGAACGCGCGGAGGCGGCTGACGAAGCTGCCAGCGGATGCGGAGAACCACCGCCACGATAACGATCAGCAGGCAGAGCTCGACGTAGACCTTTTCGCCGTCGAGAAAATCTATCGGCGCATCCTTGAGATTCGGATCGGTAAGGATGCCGTGGACGTAGAAGAGCGCCGCGGTCCCGTACGCCGTAAAATGAAGAGCCTTCCATTTTTTCCTGCCCAGCTCGCCCCGGAAGTATGACGTCACCACGACGAAAGCGAGCGAGTACAGCGCCAGCGCACCCAGCACGTTGATCCACGGCTGCTTCGGCGCGTTCACGGGATAGACGATGTCGATGAGCGTGAACTTCGCAGTTGAGGAGAACAGGATAATGGTCGGGTGGATCACGGCGACGGACAGGGCTGCGTAGGCGGTCCAGTTGTGGATCTTGAAAGTGTTGATCCGCCGATGGGGCCAGCTCCGCACGGGGTTGTGCTTGACCGACATCACGAGCCCGATGAGGATGTTGAATGTGAGCAGCGTCATGGCGGTGAGGCCGGCGTAGCTCGAGAGCTCAATGGCTGTCATCGTTCAGCTGTTGGGCGGTCCGGGGTTCGTGCGTTTAACCGTGGAAATGCGTTCATAAGAAAATGCCGGCGGGAGAGATCCCGCCGGCATTCTTACGCATTGGTGCAACCGATGGCTGCGCGG
>JBGPHO010000374.1:0-2568 GCA_041484425.1 Gemmatimonadaceae bacterium | reverse complement strand
GTCGGCGAGAGTCACCGCCGCGCGCGCATCCTCAAGCGAGACGGCGGGCACGCGTACCGTGAAGCCCCGGGCGGTCACCCCTTGAAAGCCGGGCCCGAAGATGCCCACGCTGTCGTTGCTGTCGCGCACGGCTGGGATCTCGGCCGCTTCCAGCTGCGCCATCGCGAGATCCGCTTCGAAGCCCGAGGCATACGTGGCGAGGACACGCCATTCACTCTTACTCATATTTTCTCCGAGTTGCATTTGTGCAGACTCGAAGGATAGAGACGCGTGGTGCAACGCGTCAGTGGCCGGCCCCTGGCGGACGTGGCTCGCGGTTTTCTACATCTCGACGCTACTAAGGAGCAGGTCGTGCGGCCACTGATCGGCGAACCCGTTTTGTCGTAGCACCGTCGCGATCTGGCCCCAGTGCCTGATGTCGTGCAGGAAAATATTCGACGCGATTTTGTGCTTGCCGGCTGAGACCGTGCCGGCGGTGAGAGTCTGAAACGTCAGCACGCGATCGAGCTCCTTCTCCGACGCCGACGTGAGAAAGTGCACCAGCTGGCCTCGTGCATGATCGCCGAGCTCGAACACTTCTTCCATTGAAGTCTGCCGGAATTCCTCCCAGGTCGTCACCTCCTGGTCCAGCAGTCGCTGCGCGTAGCGCAGCTCCACCGCGAAGATGTGGAGCACCACCCCGCCGATCGTCGCCATGCGGCCGGTGGCGAAAGGCACGGCCCACGCTTTTGGATGCTCGACGAACCACTCGCGCCAGCGGTGGTGCTCCGTCGATGTCAGCTCGAGGAGCGTCTTGTAGCTGAGCGCGCAGTGGTCGATTGCGGTCACACTCTCAAGTGGTCGGGGCGCCAGCTCCGAATGGCGCGCTTGATGTCGGCGCGAGTCTTGAGCTCCCCACCGAGCGCACGACGTGTCAGATCGGTCACCTCATCGTCCGGCGCGAATCGAAGGCCAATTAACTGGTCCGCGGTCAGATCGCCGATGCGGCCGCGCAAGTCGGCTGGGAGAACCCGCTCGAGCCGGACGCGCTCCTCGAGACGAATGATGCGATCCTGAGCGCGAAGTGGCATGGTCCGCGAGAGGGTGATTCCGATGAGCAGTGCGAGCGCTACCAGGATCGCCCACCCGTTAACGACTCTCGGATCGCGGACGAAATTCACCACCACGACGATCAGGTTGATGAGCAATATGGGAAGAGTGAAGAAATGAAACGCCGGGATCCACCGACGGTGAGTCTCCAACACTTGCGGCTGATCTGCCATCCTGGCTCCTTGTTGTTTGGTCCGGCGTCAACCCGCAGAACTTAGCGGTCGCTCAGAATTGTGCGAGTCTGAGACCTCATGCTCGACCGAGGAAGCCGCGCCCGCGCTCTCATCCATTGGCGGTCTGGGCTTCAGCGTCGCGAGCGTATCGCTTGAGCCTCGTGATCATCGCGTTCAAGCCCGGCTCCCGTGCCGCCAGTCCGATGCTTTCCATCAATATGCTGACGAAATCACCAGGAATTCCGAGCGTGGTCGAGGGCGGCTGGCCGTTCACCGCACCGAAGATGATGGCGAGAACGGCCGCGATCGTGGGCGACTGACGCACGTTGAGATCGGCGTAGAAGTACATTCGCCCGTCCCGCGCTTCCGGAATGATGTCCACGCGTGTCTGGCATTCCGGAACGGTGAACGATCCACGGTCGAGGTCCTTGAATCGATCCGGCAGCGGCTCGAGCTTCTTCGAGTACTGGACGAGCGCCTGCATCTTCTCCTCGCGTCCCATCGAACGGAACAGTCGCAATACCCGATCGATGGACGGCGGAATGCCCGAGCTGGCCGGAGCGCTCTCCATACCCTGCAATGTAATTAGGGGGTAATTAGCTTTCGCGAGTCAAATCTTCAAACGCAACGGAGAGCCGGATGCCAACGAGAAAAGCAACTGCAGTGTGGGAAGGCGGACTCAAGAACGGAAAAGGAAGCTTCAAGGGCGAAAGTGGCGCGATCAACGGCCAATACAACTTCAGCTCGCGGTTCGAGAGCGGAGCAGGATCGAATCCCGAGGAGCTGCTTGCGGCCGCGGAAGCGGCGTGCTTCAGCATGGCGCTGAGCTCCGGCCTCGAGAAGAACGGTACCCCAGCCACGAAAATCGAGACAACGGCGGCGTGCACGGTTCAGGCAGTCCCGGGCGGCTTCGGCATCACCACGATGAAGCTCAACGTGCAGGCAAAAGTGCCGAAAATCGACAAAGTAAAATTCGACCAGATTGCGCAGGAAACCAAAGAGGGCTGCCCGGTCTCCAAAGCATTGAAGGGCAACGTCGACCTCCAGCTCGAGGCGAGACTGGTCTAGCAGAGCCGAAGCGAGCGACGGAGGAAGTGGCGGCAGCAGTCATTCCCTTCTTCGACGAGACAGCGCTAGGCGTCGGCGCGAGAGCGCGGATGCCCTATTTATCGCGAGTAATTCCTGATCTTGCTCTTGAGCAGCTCGCCGTTGGAGAAGATGATCATCTCCCCCGACTCGCTTCGCACGCGGGTGGTCTTGAGACCGATGGATTCCACCTTCCCACGATAGTTCTCGACTGAAATCG
>JBGPHO010000373.1:0-2576 GCA_041484425.1 Gemmatimonadaceae bacterium | reverse complement strand
GAATCTTTTTGGAACAATCGTCGTTATCGGTGCGCGTTTTGCTATTGAGTGCCTCGAAGGTTCTGCTTTATTGCAGCGCGGGAGAATCGACGCATTGCCTCTTCAGTAAGGCGCCCGCGCGAGACATTCTCGGACCTACGGCCGATTCAAGGAACAATCGGCCGCTCATCACGGATCTCGCACGTGATCGGAATGGCTCGCTCTTGGTCTGCGGATGGTGCGCAGCCTGAGCGTGAGTGTCAAAGCGCGCCCAGTTTCCGGCTCCTGATCGCCGGCCCATCTCGCTTCGCGCCGAAAAAACCAACAACTGAAAATGCCAAAGGGAATTGACTCGGTGCGGAATTCCGCGCTCGGCTCACTTCGGCCCTTGGCTCGTCGAAAATCACCAGAACTCAAGGAGTTCCACCGTGTACGCACGCAATCTTCCCCTGCATCTAGTACGGGCACTCACTCAGCCCAGATTTGCCGCAACCGCCCTCGTCACATTGGCAGCGCTGCTTTCCGCGGCGTGCAGCGAACCCACCGCCCCCATCAGCTCGGCACCGCACCTCTCTCGCTCGAGCGGCGACCTATCGGCCGCGTCGTCGAATTTCCTCGTACTCGCCAAGACGGCGGTGACCTGCACCGGCGGAACCATTGCTGGAGACGTGGGCACCTTCGTCGCCGCACCGACCGGCTCGGTCACGCAGACCGGTTGTCCAATTACGGGGCAGCTTCGCGTAGGCGATGAAGCCGCCACCCCGGCTTTCAATAACTTCCTCAGCACGTACGCGTCGCGCGCGCCGAAGCCGGAGGACGTCTGCACGACATTGACCGGCACACTCGCTGCCGTGACGCTTCCCCCCGGATCCTACTGTTTCGACGCGGCGGCTACAGTGACGGGCGTGTTGACGCTGAACGGGCCCTCGGACGGGGTTTGGAACTTCAGCATCGGGACCAGTGGAGTCGGCGCGCTCACGGGCACCGGCTTCTCGGTGGCCATGGCCGGCGGCGGACAGGCATGTAATGTGACGTGGTGGGTCGCACAAGCCGTGACCATGACCGACTCGCACCTCGTCGGAAAGGTTCTCGGCGGGGCGGGCATCACTCTAACCCGTGGAACGTTCGGCGGCAACGCCTGGGCGAAAGCCGACGCGACGATCACAGGCACTGCAGTAACCGGCTGCGCCAGCTAGGGCCAAAGCAAGATTACCATGACGCGGGAAACGGGCGAGAGGGCCGCTATCCGGGCCCTCGAACCCCTACCACTCGTCGAAGTGATGACTGCGGCCTGGGACGTCACTCGGAGAGACCGGGTCCGCCAGGACATAGCTCGGCGAATAGGAAAAGTCTGTGCTGATCTCACGGAAGACCAGCTTCGCCGGCTCACGGAAGAGATGGCGGACCGCCAGCTTCGGAGTGAGCATCGGGCAAGTCAAAACTACTGGCGCGACCTGGATCCGCCTTAGTGAGTGTCCGCTCCGGCAAGTTACAAAGCGCGGCTCCGGAGTCCCTGTACAATTCGTCTGGCCAGCTTTACTCCGCCCTATCGCTCGTTCGCTACCGATGATATCCCGTTTGCACTCAGAGAGTGCGGCGGGATTTCTTCTTTTTCGGACTGAACCGTGCAGGTCGGGTGCGCTTTCACACTTGGAAAGTGTGGGTACGTTAATAGCGGCATTCTGGGGCACGGCTGGGGGCACACTCTCTCGTCTTTACGCGCTCACCGATGAGCGCACATCGTCGTCCATTGGCGGGTTCCAAGGCCGTTTGAGTATAAATCGACGCGGAGCCTGGCTGAGGCTCATGCTTCCCAAGCTGGACGTCGCCGATTCGAGTCCGGTCGCCCGCTCTCAATTGATGTCGCTCTCGGATTCATCGACGCTGGGGCGTTTCGCCTCCGGCGTCGATACGCGTCATCTCCACGCGCGCAGCGAAACGAAGACGGTGCGAGGTTGGCCGGGAGATACGACTTCGCCGGCTACCACTTCCGGATACGCGCGGTCAAAGAGATTTCGCACTCCGACGTCGGCCTCGAGTGCGCGGAACGTCCAGGCAAGGGTCGCATGCGCTAGTCCGTAGCCACCCAGTACGACGCCGGGTTGATCGAACGGCGAATAGCCGCCCACCCAATTCCCACTGATGCGAATCCGCCACGGCGCCGAGGGCATCGTCAGATCGACGGCAGCGGTCCCCAGATACTTGGCAGTGTTGTAAACCCGGAGTCCGTTCAGCGCCACTGGCGGCTCGCCACCTTCGCCAGGGCCAGCAACAAGACTTCGATAGCGCGCGTCGTTGAAGGTCCAATCCCCGGAAAAGGTTGCGACCTCGCGAATGGCGCTGGTTCGCCAATCCAGCTCGAGACCCTGCCGTCTGCTCGCGCCGCCGCTGGTGGATTCGAGCGTTATGGGATTGAATGTCTGCTCATCGCTGACATCCATCCGGAAGAGCGCGGCGGATGCGCTCGACCCTCGGTAATCCAACTTGACTCCTGTCTCGTACGCCCATGCAGTGATCGGAGTGAGCGTAGGGTCGCCAATCACCCCGTCGGTCGAGCGAAAACCTCGCGACGCATTGGCATAGATCCCCAAAGTCGG
>JBGPHO010000372.1:0-2578 GCA_041484425.1 Gemmatimonadaceae bacterium | reverse complement strand
TCGTGCATCCGCAGAGCGTGGTTCACTCGTTCGTCGAGTTCATCGATGGCAGCGTCGTTGCACAGATGAGCGTTCCGACAATGGAGCTGCCGGTGCTCTATGCTCTTACGCATCCTGAACGCGTCGCCGACGACGGTGTGCCGGCTTTCGATCCGGTTAAACTTTCTCCGATGACCTACGAGCCCGTCGATCACGAGCGATTTCCGGCCTTGCGTCTTGGCATCTCCGCCGGCGTGACGGGCGGGGTCGCGCCCGCCGTGTTCAACGCGGCCAATGAGTGCGCCGTCGCCGCATTCCTGGCCGGCAGGATACGCTTCCCGGATATTCCCCGCGGAATCTCTTCCGCGCTCGACAAGCTGAGTGGCATGCCGGCAGGAACACGGGAACAGTTGCTGGCGGCGGATGCTGCGGCGCGCCGGCATGTGCAGGAGATGTTCGGGTGCTGAGCTGGCTCGCCCCGATCATCGTCTTCGGACTCGTCGTGTTCGTTCACGAGCTGGGACACTTCATCGCCGCCAAGCTGACCGGCGTGTACGCTCCCCGCTTCTCAATTGGATTCGGTCCCTCGCTGCTGAAGAAACGGATCGGTGAGACCGAGTACGTTCTCGCTGCGCTGCCGCTCGGTGGATACGTGCGGATGGCCTCACGCGAGGACGAAGCGACCGCATTTCTCGAGGGGGGAAGCGAGAATTCTGCCGTGCGAGCCGCTAATCCTGACGACGGATTCGATCCGAATGCCATGATTCCATTCGGCCCGAAGCCGATTCCCGAATCGCGGTGGTTCGAGTCCAAGCCGCTCGTCGCACGGCTCTTCATCATGCTTGCCGGCGTCACGATGAACGCGCTTCTCGCCTACGCCATCTACGTCGGGCTGTTGCTCCACTCGGGATTCCCGACCCCGATTCCCATCGCCGCGGCCGTTACTTCCGGGAAGCCGGCGGCGCTCGCCGGAATTCAGGTGGGCGACAGCATCGCTACGCTCAACGGCCGTCCGCTCCGGAGCTGGGAAACACTCCTCGATAGCATCGGCGCGTCGGCTGGCCGTCCGTTGGACCTCGGAATCGTCCGGCACGGGCACACCATGGAGCTTCGGGTGACGCCGGCGGCGGAGGTCGTGCCCGACGCGCGTACGGGAGTGAAGCGGACGCTCGGCAGAATCGGCATGGTGGCGAGCGAAGGCTTTACCCCGATCTCCGTGCCCCAGGCGTTCGGCGCGGCATGGACGCTCACGATAGACAACGGCAGCAGAATTTTCTCCGCCCTGGGTGCGCTTGCCCACGGCGTCGGCGTCTCCGATCTGGGAGGACCGATCGCGATCGCGCAGGTGTCGGTTCAGGCGGCGCGCGGAGGAATAGAAACCCTGCTGTTGCTGGTAGCGCTCATCAGCATCAACGTCGCGGTGTTCAATCTGCTTCCCATTCCGATCCTTGATGGTGGCCAGATCCTTCTCAACGTGGCAGAGACGATCAAGGGAAGCGCGTTCAGCACGCAGACCCGCGAGCGCATCCTCAAGGGCGGTCTATTGATCATCGGCCTGCTTTTCGTCACTGTGATGTTCAACGACATAAGCCGCAACATGCAGAACATCGTCCATTTTTTCGGACGCATTTTCGGGGGCTCGGGTTAAACCATTCGGCGTCGAGTCTCGTAGTGTTCTGAACTCCACTTTCGCGCGGATCCGGATGTCAGATTTCAAAGCAGAAGATCATCGCCTGACCAATCCGCTGGAGCCGCGCCCTCGTGGTTCCTCGGGCGAGCTGGGCCAGCAGCTGGAGCCGCCAGGCGGTTACGAGGAGCCGGGTCAGCAGGTTGTTTCAACTGCTCGATCGACGTCGGGCGTCGTCTCGTTTCTCAGCAGTACCGAGAGGGAAGGACGCTGGCAATTGCCACGGCGCTTCCGCGCCCTCGCGGTCATGGGAAACATCGAGCTCGACCTGCGCGCCGCCGAAATCGGCTACGGCCTTTCCGTGATCGAGGCCGTGGCGGTTCTCGGCAATATAGAGATCACGGTTTCGCCCGAGATCGCGGTTGAGTGCGACGGAGACTCTCTGCTCGGCTCCTTCGTTCTCAAGTACGATGGGCGCGCGAATCCGGCGGCGGCGAGTCGCGACAGGGTCGTAAGCGTTACGGGGACCGCTTACGCAGGCGCCGTCACGGTCACCGTGAAGGGACCGGACGAGAAGCTGCTCGCCAAGCTCGGGCGCACCTTCGGCTTCGGCGAGCAATAGGCGGCTCGCTCCTTCCCAAACTCGTCGCCGCGCTGCCGGATGAATTGAACGGCGAGCCCTTCGCGGCTAAATTTGACAGTTATGGCTTTTCCAGGCCTGGCTGAGCGCGTCGCCGATGTGCGAGCCAGGATCGCCTCGGCGGTAGCACGGGGTGGTCACGGCCAACAGGTGACGATCGTCGCGGTCACGAAGACGCTCGGGCCCGAGGCCGCGCGGGCAGCATATGAAGTGGGCTTGCACGACGTCGGCGAGAACAAGGTTCAGGAAGCTTTGAAGAAGATAGCCGCGGTCGATGTGCCGGTACGCTGGCATCTCATCGGACATCTTCAGCGGAACAAGGTGAAGGCGCT
>JBGPHO010000371.1:0-2580 GCA_041484425.1 Gemmatimonadaceae bacterium | reverse complement strand
GATCGCGATCTTCGGCGTCTTTCTCGTAAGAGCGTTCGACGCGCATGCACAGTCACGGCTCGATCGACTGTCGCTCGCGCCCGCCGCGAGAGTGCAGATCGAGGAGCAGCTGCCGAAGATGGCTGGGGCGGAGCTGAAATCGGTGGCGCTGGATTTAGAGCAACGCGTGGCGGTTCAGCGAGCCATCGACGAGTCGTTCGTGTCGGGCTTTCGCATTGTCATTCTCGGCTCGGCGATGCTCGCGCTCGCCGCCGCGGGGTTCGGGGCGGCGGTTCGCGATCGAAGAGGCGCGACACACGCGTGACACATTACTGCAGCTCGGGGGCCGATTACAGCACCCACTTGCCACAGGTACCAAAACCGCGCAGGATGGACTCTCGAATGACACCGCAGCCCGTAGCACGCCGACGGTGAGCATGGCGGGTTTTTCTCCGTTCAAGTTGAGCCCGAAGCCCCCAGCCGGCTCGCCCATCGCCCCCGGCAGGTAGTCTTCCGTTGCAGTTCAGTGTCGGCACCGCGACTCATCAAATCGATTCGGAGACCCAATGCGCGCAGAACTCCTAGTCCTCCGCCTGATTCACATCCTCACCGGGATCATGTGGGTGGGGAGCGGAATCTATACCACCTTCTTTCTCGTTCCCGCGCTCGCGAGCACGCCCGCGGTGATGGGCCAGGTGGTGGCGGGGCTGCAGCGCCGAAAAGTCTTTGTGGTGCTGCCGATCGTCGCGGCCCTCACGATCCTGTCAGGTTTCCGCCTGCTCTGGATCGATTCGACGGGGTTTGCGTCAAGCTATTTCGCCACCGGTACGGGGAGAACATTCGCTATCGGCGGTGTCGCCGCCATTATCGCCTACGTGCTGGCGTACAGGGTGGGGCTGCCGGCCATGGCTCGCGCGGGCGCGATAGCGGCGTCACTCGGCGCGTCCACGGATGCGGCTGAGCGAGCACGACTGACACCAGAGCTCGATCGACTGCGGCGGCGTGGAACGATCGCGACCACGCTGGCTGTGGTATTCGGGATCCTTGCCGCATCCACGATGGCCATCGCGCGGTACGTATAGCGGGAACATGGAATCGTCAAATCACTCGCCCGCCGCTCGGCGCGACTAACGCTCCTCGAACAACGACCTCAGCGCGTTCCTGAACGTAATTCGTCTGAGGTACTGCAGCTCGTCGGCCGCGAATGGAATTGGCACGACATTGAAGTAGTCTGTCAGCGCATTGTTCGCGACTGTGTTGTCGAGGGAAAGCAGATCGAGCAGACTCGGCGTCACGGGCGGATTCGGCAGGAAGCGTTGAGCCAGTGCGACGACCGGTCGCAGCGCCTTCACGGGAACAGGCACGATCTTTCGATGGGTTCCCATGGCGGTGAGGATCCGCTCCGTCATTTGCAGCAAGGTCAGCGGCACCGCGCCGCCGAGGTCGTAGGACTGGTTAACCGTCCCCTTTTTCTCGAGGGAGAGCCGCACCACCCGCGCGACGTCGTCCACCGCGATAGGCTGAAACCGAGCGCGGCCGCCGCCGGGAAGTGGAAAGACCTTCGGCGTGAGCTTGATGAGTCGTCCAAGCACGTTCACGAATTGATCCTCGGGGCCGAAGATCACCGAAGGGCGCAGCACCGTCCACTTGAGCCCGCTGCTCTTGATCGAATCCTGCGCCACGCCCTTGCTGCGCAAAAAAGGATAGGGCGAGTGGCTGTCGGCCCCGTTCTGCGACATGAAGATGACACGCTCGACGTTTTCGGCTCTGGCCGCGGAAATGAGCCGCTCGGTCGCGGCGGTGTTCGACTCGCGGTAGCTCTCGCCCTTCTTCTCGATCGCGATCGCGGCGAGATGAATCACCGCGCCGCACCCGCTGAGCGAGCTCCGGAGCGTCGTTGCGTCCCGGACGTCGCCGACCCGGAATTCGACCGGCAGCTGGCCGAGAGCCATTGCCGCTTTCGCCGGATCCCTGATGAGTGCTCGCACCTGCCAGCCCTTCTTCGACAACTCTCGGCATGTATGGATGCCGACCATTCCGGAGGCCCCTGTTACGAGGACCGGCCTTTTCTTGTCAGCCGACAGTGGCTGCGGTTGCTCGGCGACGGCGGTCGCGGGTCCCTCGCTCCCATAGGAGTAAGACCCGCCGCGTGCCATCAAGTCTTGGGGCCGCGGCCCACGCCGCGCGTGCCGCGCAGGACGATGCGGTAGATGAGGAGACAGATCCCCATCGTGAGCAAGAGGTGAATCCAGCCTGGCGCGGTCGTTGTGAACGTGACGAACGCCCAGACTGCAAGCATCACGATGGCTGCGATTATTCCTAAGTCCATGGTAAGATTTCGTTGACCTTGAATGTGACGACCGGTAACTTCAGGGAGTCATTAGTGCAGCCGTTGCGGAACAAAAAACACGGCATAATCGTTGGGGCGGAGAACTCACTTTTTGAGCCAACAAGTCCTTCGAGTGGGTCCGATAAACTTCGCTGACGTCATGCCCCAGTGCGGGGAAGACGGTAGGCGTGGTGAGGGCCTCAAAAATTCGACCGGGCTTCAAAAAACCTCTCCGTCCCATTCTTTCTGAAGCTCCGCCATTCAATCGGCGG
>JBGPHO010000370.1:0-2587 GCA_041484425.1 Gemmatimonadaceae bacterium | reverse complement strand
GCACGCGCGGGAAGCGATCCACACCGTCGACGACGACCGTGTTTCCGCGGCGAGTGACACTCTCCACGGAGATCGTGTCGTGACCGAGGCGCGCGATGAAACCATACCGTTGTTCTGGCTCGGCGGGGCGGCATGCGATGACTGCCAGCGCGGCGAGAAGGAAAGGCAGGGATTGAAACGGTCGTCGTTGCAGAATCACGCGGGCTCCTTTGACTCAGATTAGACAGAACAAGCACGACCAGCGTTTCCATCCCGGAACGATTTTACAAAGTATTCACACGGTGTTTACCGTGAAAGCGTCGTCGATCGCTTCGGTATTCCCTGGATGATCAACTGCGAAGGCTGAGCACACGTCATCCGGCTGGGCGCGCTCCGATCCTAATCTTCAAGCCCGCGATCCAGTTTTTGACGCTGACCGGTCGCCGCAGCAGTCTGGATCGCATCCAGCATGCGATGCCGTGTGACTGCGTCGTCGAATGTCGGGCAGAGATGTGTTCCCTCGCGATAGTCGCGCGCGAAACGCGCGTACGCCTGGGCGACATTCAGCGCCGGACCTTGCACCGGCGATAATCGATACTGCTGCGGCACCGCCAGGATCTCGAGTGAGGATTTCGCGCCGTTAGCGCCGCGCACGGTCAGATCAAAGATCTGGGCTTGGCCGCCGTCAGCGGTGATCTGCAGGTCACCGTCAGTCCCGTTGATCTCCCAGAGCAGGTTCGTGCCGCGCGAATAGCCGCCGCGATAGTGGATCGAGAATGCGGCCCCGCCCTCGAGCAGTCCGGTGACGCACACTTGATCCTCCGCAGTCACGGGCCTGCTATCGGTTCCGCCCGAAATGGTGAACGACTTTCGACGAATCGCCATGGTGGCGGAGAGCTCTCGGATCTCCCCGAGGGAGTAACAGAGCACGTCTGCCGCATGGCCGACAGCGATCGAGAGCATCGTCGCGCCGTTTTTCTTGGCGTAGAGGTATGCGTTGTACGGTTCAACCGTTGGTCCCCAACCCATACCGGATCCGATCAAGGTGGTGGAGAGCACCTCACCGACGTACCCATGCTCGATCAGGTCGCGTACATAACCGATCGGCGGTGCCGCGCGCGCCTGCAGACCCGCGACGGCGAGTAGTCCTTTTTTCTTGGCCAGTGCGGCCAGGCTCTTCGCCTCCTTCAAGCCGTTACCGAGTGGCCACTCGCAGTACACCGCTTTGCCCGCGTCCAGCGCCGCGCTCGCCAGCTCGAAGTGATGCGGCACCTTTACGGTGATGGCGACGACGTCGACGTCAGCACTGTTAACGAGATCTTGGGTGTTGTCGAATGCGAGAGGCACACCGAAGCGTTTGCCGGCCGCATCCGCGGATTCGCGTCGGCTGGTGGACAGCGCCGTGATCTCGAAATCCTTCGCGAGCGACCTTAGCGCGGGGATGTGCGCGTGCGCCGCCCAGCCGCGATCCGGATTGGCGCCGATGATGCCCACGCGAATTCTGTTTGTCACGATGTCTTATTGAAAGCATAGCGGGCGATCTTCCAGCCATCGGCCGTCCGCGCGAAAATGAAAAGCTCCCGGTTCACTTCGGGCCCGCTCGCGCCAGTGGCCACGACTGTCGACGTGCCCGCCGAGTGTGTGCGCGCATATGCGAAGTTGCCCTTCACCTTCAGCTCGTCGACGGTGAAGTGGATCGCGATCCGAATATTCTTGAAAACCGCGTCGTAGGCGCCTCTGACCGCTGGTCGACCGGACGCCGTCGGGAATCCAGCCGGCATGAAGACGCCGTCGACGGTATAGAGCTGTTCGATCTGACCCGCGTCCGCGGCATTCAGGGACGTCTCATAGTTGGCCAAAAGCGTGTGAAGCTGCCTCTCGGCGGTGTTCTGCGCTCCGGCCTCAGCGCATGGGATGGCGACAAGAAACGCGAACGCGGTCATCAACGAGGAAAAGCGAGAGCGACGTGTCATTGGGGCTCCGAAGGTGTGGTGGTGGGGGTGGGTGGCGGCGCAAAGGCGACCAGCAGTTTGAGCAGAGCGTTGAGTCGATTCCTGCCGAGATGACCCATCGTCTGCTTCGCGGCCTCGGCTACATCGTGATCGAGCCGACTCAATAGTGCCCTGCCTGCCGGCGTAACCCGATTGATGCTTCGACGCCGATCCCCGGTGTCGGTCTTTCGCACGACGAATCCATCGCGCTCGAGGCCCGAGGTCAGGCGAGTCAGATCCGAATCTCGGGTGACCATGCGCTCACCGATCTCGTTGCAGGACAGTCCACTTCGTCCGGCCGCGCGGAGTATGCGGAGGACGTTGTATTGCGAAGGCGAAAGGCCCGCGGCGGCGGTGATCGCAGTGGATCGTTCCGCGGCCAGCCACGCGGCGCGGACGAGCGCAATCAGCACCTCCTCTTCCAGCGAGTCATGAATCGCCATCGCGGCGGCGGGGGTCAGAACGGCCATGGGCTACGATTAGTCCTCGCGAGGACTATTTGTCAAGCCTGGGCGATGGGTATGTTGCGCAGGCGAGGAGGAGAGCCAGGGATTGAATGGTCGTCTTTTACAAAGCATTCACACGGTGTTACCGTGAATAGGTGAAGAGCCGCACCT
>JBGPHO010000369.1:0-2590 GCA_041484425.1 Gemmatimonadaceae bacterium | reverse complement strand
TGCAGTTGGGAAAGGAGCTACGCCTGATTCCTTAGTTCGCCCTGTTCAAACGCTACGATAGCAGCAAAGGCATCTCCGACTCCACAACTTTCGTATGATTTCGCGCAGAACTGTTCAAAATCATCCATTCGGGTGACGCGCGCGGCAGGGGCTGGTGGGTAGAATGGCCGTTTTCAACCACCCAGGAGCTGCTATGCGAAAGATCGTGCTGACCTTCGGGCTCATTGCAGGCGCCATCCTCTCGGCGATGATGCTCATCGCCCTGCCGTTCCAGGACCGGATCGGCTTCGACAAGGGCGCAATCATCGGCTACACCACGATGGTGCTCGCCTTCCTGATGGTGTTTTTCGGGGTCAGATCGTACCGTGATAACGTGGCTGGTGGAAGCGTGACGTTTGGCCGCGCCTTCATTGTTGGTCTGATGATCACGGCCGTCGCCAGCGTCTGCTACGTGGCCACCTGGGAACTGATCTACTACAAACTCGCTCCCGACTTTAGCGACAAGTACGCGGCGTACACTGTCGAGAAGGCGAAGAAGTCCGGGGCGACGGACGCACAAATCGCCGCGCAGATGAAGCAGGCGACGGAGTTCAAGGAGATGTACAGGAATCCGCTGGTGAACATCGCGCTCACCTTGCTCGAGCCGTTGCCGGTGGGAATTCTGTTCACACTCGTGGCGGCCGGCGTACTGAGCCGCAAGCGGCGCTCAGAGGGCGCGGCGGTCGCGTAGGTGAACGCAGTAACTTATGACTCGTTCGGCGCGTACGGTTCTCTAGCGATAAGGAGTTGGTCATGACTCGACGGGCCAAGCTATGGCGAGCGGGTGCGGTGTTCTTCGGCATCGTCAACCTTGCCGGCATGGGGTTCGCCCTTGCGATCGGTGAGATGATGCACGCCATGGCGCATGCATTCCTCCTGTTCCTTGGCCTCGGCGCTTATCTGGTGTGGAAAACGGTGACCACCTGGGCCACGACATCGGATGACCAGCTGTCCCAAGCATCCCCGCTGCCGTCATCGGGCAGGGATTCGACGCCGAAGCTCGGCGATCAACGCGTTGAGTACCTCCAGCGGTCGATTGATGCCCTCGCGCTCGAAGTGGAGCGCATCGGCGAGGCGCAGCGCTTTAAAGACAAGCTCCACCCGGAACGGGACGAGATCTCTCCACCGAAAAAGGACAAGTAATGCGCCTTCTCATCATCGTCACCTTACTCTTCGGTATCGCCCGCCTCGCCGACGCGCAGTTCCCCACCGACGTCCAGCCGGGCACGCGAGTTCGCGTCTGGATCCCTGAGACGGCTCGCCAGGAAGACGCACCAAACCGCAGACAACTCTTACGCGGCACCGTTGAATCCGTCGACGGAGGCATCCTTCGTCTGAGGGTGCCCAGCACAGCCGGGTCGATCGCGATTCCGCGCGCGTCGGTGCGCAGGCTCGATGTCAGCCGAGGTGTGTCGCGGGGAGCGAGCATGGTCGAGCGCGCGGTCGCCGGCGCGATCGGCGGCGCGATTTCCTACGCTCTTCTCAACGATCCACGACGCTCGGGCGGACCGCACTACCGCACCGACTGGCGCGCAGCGGGAGTCGGCGCAGCGTGGGGCGGTGGCATCGGTGCTGTAATCGGGCTGACCTGGCCGTATGAACAGTGGCGCCGTGTCATCCACTGACCACGAAACGAGATGAAAGCTCGCTGGACTTGGCTCGGTGTAATACTTCTTGGCGTAGGGTTGCTCCTGCATTTGCTTTCAGCGCGAGCGATCGGCGGCAGCTATGTGGCTTACAGGGACCACATTTTCGGCTTCGTCGTCCTTACTCTCGTGTCGGGCGCCATCATCGCGGGCTTCGGCTGGCGCTTCTGGAGAGGCCGTCATGACATCACGCTGCTTATTCTCGGTGCGGTGCAGACGATTGTTGGTGTCGTGGTGTATATCAACAGGTTCAGCGTCCATGGTTGAACGCCGAATGTAGGGTTCCTACCAACGGAGCGAATGCGATGGAAAGAGCCGTTCCGATCCTTCCTGGCGACGACCTCAGTGTCGCGAAGGATTTCTATGTCAGCGGGCTGGGGTTCCAGGTTGCGTTCGAGGTGACGGATGATGGAAAAAACGGACTCCTCGGTTTAGAGCGCGGTAATCTCCGTCTTACAATCGATTGCCCCATGCCCGGACACGGCCGGGACGCTTGCGTGTCGCTGCAGGTGGAAAGCGCTGATGCTTACTATGGCGAATGGCGAAACCAGGTAGAGATTCGACGTCCGCCCAAGAACGAGTCGTGGGGCGCCCGCACTTTTGATGTGATCGACCCGTTTGGCAACACGATCTTCGTAATGGGGCCTGTGACCTAGATCCTGCCAGGACCTGCAAAGCGAGCGGGCGACTTTCGAGGAATTTCCTGCACCCTCGTTAGCGGCGCTTCCCCCGGCCGTCACGCCACGCGCGCGTCGGGTCATCGTCGGGGTCGGGAGTCTCCTGCGTCGGCCTGATATTCTCAGGAACGTTCCTCAGGTTGATGCGGACGCGGGTCCACGTCGACGATCGGCCGCGCATCGAATCGACCAGCACGTCATCGACAGCAAGATTTGACGCCGCATCTG
>JBGPHO010000368.1:0-2604 GCA_041484425.1 Gemmatimonadaceae bacterium | reverse complement strand
TGTTGCCGCGAGAGTCGGTGACGACGAAGTCGTTCAATTCGATTGACGCGAGTGCACAAAAGACCGCCACCTTCGGCGCATCGGGAAGGTATCCGAGCTGATTGACGCGAATTACCGGGGATGGCGGCGATGCGGCGGCAATCTGTGCGAGGATTAGAAACTCAGTAAAAGCCATGACGAGAATTGGATAGCCGGCGAGACTAGCTCAGGGAAGCCAGTCGAGCACCCGGCGTTTTCCGAACGGATCGATGTCGAACGCAACCGCCCTGCCCCTACCCGATATCGCTCCCCGCACCGTCGAGAGAGCGTCGTAGTAATCGAGATATCTGAACGAAGAGATCCGGCCACCGACGAACTCGTACTTGGTCACTGCCTCCCGCCACTGCACGATCTCGTCGCTGACTCCAACATAGATGTAGGGAGAGAACGATTCCGCGTCCTCCCAGTTGTCGGCGTAATAAATCCCGCGAACACCTCGGTGTGCCGGGTGCTGGGTCACGACTCCCTCGAGGGAAGCGAGTAACACTGCGTCCTGTACGATCAGGCTCGTGTTGGCGTGATCCTTATGCATGCTGTGGGACCAATGGGTGATGATATCGGTCGGCTTGACCGTGCGGATCACGTCTGCGACGTACCTGCGGACGGCTGCATCGTTCGGGATCTCCCCGTCTCGATAGGGCGCGAAGATCGTCTCGGCGCCGATCACTGAATCCGCGGCGAGGGCCTCGCGACGCTTCTGCGCTCCATACACGCCGGGCGACAGCCGAGGGTTGCCGCCTTCGCCGAGCGTCATCTGGAGAATCACAACGCGGTCGCCGAGCTTGTGCTGCTTGATGAGAACGGCACCGGCGGTAAGCTCCATATCGCCGGCGTGGGCGCCGATGGCGAGAATTATCCTCGCCGGGACTGTCGGTGCTTGCCCATGAATCTGTTGCGGTAGCGCGGAAAGAGCGCTGGCAACGGCAAACGAGAGAGCTGCGCCTCGGGCAATCATCGGCTCAAATGTGGTTGGCTCAGAGAGCGCGCGCAAAGTATTGATATGCGCCCTCGAGGTGGGGTCGCCGGATATATTCGACACCAAGTCGCCGCGCACCCTCGAGCGCGATCACTACCAGCCGCGAAACAATTCGACGTATCTCGGGATCAGCCAACCCCAATCGCCCGGCACGCTCGAGCAGCTTCTCACTCGGTGCGCCAATCAACTCGGCCGTCCTGTGGGCGCTTTCCTCGTCGTACACGAGGCTGGTGACGAACACCACTGGTGCGGCCAGCGCATCGGGCTCGATCGTATCGGCCGATCTCAGCTCGAAAAACTCCTTGGGACGCACCTCCGGGAAGAGTGTGGATAAATGAAAGAGCCAGTCATCGCTGTTAATTGTGGGCTCCCGAATCCATTCACGAAACGCTCGATACTCCGGCCCGCCCCCGCGCATGGCGATCGCGTCGAGCGCAAAGCGCAGATATCGCTCGCCTGGCGCAGCTTCGTCGTAAATGATTCCCGTCCGTGAAGGATCGAGGGTCCTCCAGAGCTGAGCGCGGTAGCTCGCCCATCCGGTCGGCTTGCGCGCGTATTGCTTTGAGTTCGCGAAAAGCCCAACCACAATTGGCGCAAGACTGTTGAGGAGGCGCCACCTGGATTTGGGGTCCTCTCCCCGCTCGAGATTGATCTGAAGCGCCGCGGTCTGTCGCATCATCTGCACACCCGACGGTCCGATGGAATCGAAGTAGCGTGTCATCTCGGCGTAACGCGCGCGATGAAGCTGGAGCGGTACGGTATCGATGGCGTTGAACGGGTCGACTCCGCGCGCGAGCAGCTCGATCCCCGCATTCGACATCGCTCCGCGCAGCATCTTCACCACACTCTGTGTCGAATCGATGACGTCTGACGCGGACGACTTGGGAGCAGTGCTGATCTCAATCTGTCCGCCAGGCTCGAACGAGACGCGCGCTCCATCCGCCAGCTTCCAGGATGGGGGATCTCCACCGTTCGATAGCTCGAGCCAGCCTTCGCGTTGTCCAAGAAGTGACAGCACCGCGGCAGCCGAGGTACGCGCGTCGTCTGTGGCGAGCGCTCGCATACGGGTCGTCTTGTGAACTGGAATCAGCTCCAGCTCAAGCCCGACCGCATGCGGATTCGCGGATCTGATCGGAGCGAACAATCGCTGCTGGACATCTTCCAACAGCTCCGCCTCAGAGAGGCTCACGAGGTTGGCTCAGCCCTCCGCGCGGGCGAGCGCCAGAGCGAAAGAGCCATCGTCGGCCGGCATCCACTTTTCGATCGAGAGACCCGACGCCGAGAGGATGTCGTCGAGTATTGGGCGGTCGTACTTGTAGCTCAGCTCCGTCCGGACGCTTTCACCCTTCTCGAACGAGATCTCTCCGATCTCCGGGATGGTCACAGTGTGCGCCCTGCGGGCGACCAGGTGCATCTCCACCCGGTGGTTCTCGCTACTATAGAATGCGTGGTGCTCGTAGTCGCTCACGGGGAAATTCGCGTTGAGCTCGCGGTTGAGCCGCTCCAAAACGTTCAGGTTGAAGGCGGCGGTCACGCCCCTGGAATCGTTGTACGCCCGGCTTATGATCGCCGGATCCTTGATCAGATCA
>JBGPHO010000367.1:0-2609 GCA_041484425.1 Gemmatimonadaceae bacterium | reverse complement strand
CTGCACCGCCGCAAACTCGGCCGGTGTGCGATTGCCGATCTCGAGAGGAACGACTCCGCGGAGATAGTCATCCATCGAGAGACGGTTGACGACGAGCAATCCGGTATCCGTTGCACTGATGACGATCTCCCCTCGATAGAGCTTGCCCTCCCAGGTGAGAATCGATCCAGCCGAAGGGCTCACAAGCACCGACCCCACCTGAGTTTGGCTCGCTGCTCCCACGCGACCGAAGCGGACTCGGTTACCTTCTCTCGCGAATGTCCATTCCTGCGCCGTTCCGTGGCCCATCCCCAGAATTGAAGCCATGCCCCCAGTTGGAGCGCACGACTGAGCCCTGCAGAGCAAAAACATGCTGTCTTTTTGCGCGACAACCCAGCTGCCCGTCGCAGCCAGTTTTCCTTCGGGCACCGACGTGGCAATCGCGATGCGAACTTCCTGTTTGGCCCCGCTCATGTAGGGCCCCGGCACAATAGGAACCACGCGCCAGACGTCGCCAGGCGATGAGCGGGACACGCACGCGCCGAAACCGAGGACGCTTGTTATCACGAGCCACGTGCGCAAACGAGGTGTCAGACGATGACCGCTCGCCTTCGCTCGCGGATGAGTCTTATGCAATTGCCTGCTCCATCGCCTCTCCCATCTTCTCGAGCGCGCTCGAAACCTCAGCGTCGCCGTGCGCGGCCGACATGAAGCACGCCTCGAATGCTGATGGCGCCAGATAAACTCCTCGATCCAGGGCGGCGTGAAAGAAACGCCGAAAGAGTTCTACGTCGGATGCTTTCGCGTCTGTGAAATTACGAACGGGACCGGAGCTAAAGAAGAATCCCCACATCGATCCGGCACAGCCGGCCGACAACGGAACCCCGAGTCCAGCCGCGATCGTTTGCAAACCTTCGACCAGCGCCGTGGTCCGTTTCTCTATCCGGGCGTGGAGCGCCGGCGTGAGCGCCGTGAGAGTCGCGATACCAGCGGCCATCGCCAGCGGATTTCCGGAGAGTGTGCCTGCCTGGTAGACCGGACCAGACGGAGCCACGCGCTCCATGATGTCTCGGCGCCCGCCATAAACGGCGACCGGCAATCCGCCGCCGATCACTTTGCCGAGCGTCGTGAGATCTGCGGTCACCCCGAAGCGCTCCTTTGCTCCGCCAGGCGCGATCCGGAATCCGGTCATCACTTCGTCGAAGATGAGAAGCGCGCCCGAATTATCTGCGAGCTCTCGTAGTCCCTGCAGGAAACCCGGATCGGGAGCGATGAACCCGGAGTTGCCGACGACAGGCTCGACGATGATGGCCCCGATTCCGCGTTTGCTTCCGCGCACGAGCTCGGCTGCGGATTCGAGATCGTTGAACCCGCCCGTGAGTGTCAGAGCCGCCAGCTCGGCGGGAACCCCAGGAGAATCGGGCAGACCGAGCGTCGCGACGCCCGACCCGGCGTGAACCAGAAACGAATCGGCATGCCCATGATAACAGCCGTCGAACTTGAGGATCGCGTCCCGGCCCGTGAACGCGCGCGCGAGTCGCACGGCACTCATCGTCGCTTCGGTTCCGCTCGAGACGAAGCGCATCATCTCCATGTGCGGCATCCGTTGCCGGATCATCTCGCCAAGCTGAACCTCGAGCTCGGTTGGCATTCCGAAGCTGGTTCCGTTCTGCATCGCGCTCGCGAGGGCATCAAGAACGATCGGTGGGGCGTGCCCGAGCACGAGCGGCCCCCACGACAGGACGAAATCGATATACTCTCTGCCATCGGCATCCCAGATCCGCGCGCCCTCGCCCCGCGCTGCCACAACCGGCTCTCCTCCGACGCCCCGAAAAGCGCGCACCGGAGAGTTCACCCCGCCGGGAAAGAGCTCGCGCGCGCGCGCCATGAGTTCAGCGGATCGCACGCTAGCGGCCGTAGCTTCCGATCGTCACCTGCTGGATTGGAAGCTGGCGAGACAAGCGGCGTTGCTGCGGAGCTCCAGCCGGCAGTGCGATGCGAATCAGCGACGCCTGAAAGTCGTAATCATCCACAACTTCCTCGACTGCCACCTCGGCGATCGTGCCCGGTGGCAGCGCCTCGTCCAGCTGCGTCACGCCATCAATGTCGTCGGCCTGCCATGGCAGCCGGGCCTGCGATGTGCCACGCTCTGCATCGCTTCGATCCACGAGCGCCAGCGCGGTGCGGCCGGTGCGCGACTCGTATTTTTCGCTCGTGATCGCGCGCTGAAGCTCGGTCAGTCTTTCGAGCCGGTCACGCTTCACCGTCTCGTGCACGTCGTCCCGGTACTGTGCGGCCCGAGTGCCTTCCTGCGGTGAGTACGTGAACGCGCCCACCCGTTCGAACTGCATCTCCTCCAGAAATTCGAGCAGCTCCTCGAATTGTTCGTCGGTCTCGCCCGGAAAACCGACGATGCAAGTGGTGCGGATCGCGACCTCGGGAACGGCGTCGCGGAATTTCTTCACGCGCTCGCGGATTGTGCGCTTCCTTTCCGGGCGTCGCATGCGCGCGAGGACCAGATCCGACCCGTGTTGAATCGGCATGTCGAGGTACGGCAGCACTCGGCTTTCACCCGCGACCACCTCGAGGAGACGGTCAGTGATACCCGCAGAATAGAGGTAGAGCATGCG
>JBGPHO010000366.1:0-2626 GCA_041484425.1 Gemmatimonadaceae bacterium | reverse complement strand
CGTCCGCAAGGGCTACGACTGCGGCCCCATCTCGAAGCGCGATTCGCACTTCGGTGAGGATCGCTGGATCAGCTCGACCTGCGAGGCGAATCTGAAGGGAACTCCGGATTGGAAGGCATTCCTTTCCGAGGTGGAAGCGCACGCGCTTTCGCAGAGCGGCGCCGTCGTCCCGGCTGACGATCAGACCGGCGACGAGAACTGGGGAATCACCGTCGAGCGCAGGTCCGGCGCCATCTATGGCGTCTCGCACTACCACACCGCTCTGACACTTGGTGCTCCGGAGCCCGGTCGCGGGCCGAAGCTTCAGGACATGGTCGGCGATCTTGCCGCCGCGTCGAAGCGCGAGCCGGCGGTCGCCCAGCACTAAGCCGCTCTATCCGCGCCTACGCGCGGGGGCCCTCCAAAATCCGTTCGGATCTCAGTCAGCGGCGCTAATCGCGCAGCTGCGGCAGCCTCTCGTACAATGTGAGCGACTGCGGATTCGCCAGCGCCTCCGTGTTCTTGACCGGACGGCCGTGAATTACTTCCCGCACGGCCAGCTCGCTGATCTTTCCGCTGATCGTGCGCGGGATGTCCTCGACTTGAATGATCTTCTTCGGCACGTGCAGCGGCGTCGTATTCTCCCGCAGGCCTTTCGCGATGCGCTCGCGCAACGCGTCATCGAGAACGAGGCCAGGCTGCAGCTTTACGAACAAGACAATGCGAACGTCGCCAGGCGCTCCTCCATCGATCTCCTGGCCCACCGCAACGCTTTCGACTACCTCCGGCAGCTGCTCCACCTGCCGGTAGATCTCCGCCGTCCCGATGCGGACGCCCCCGGGATTGAGAGTAGCATCGCTCCGTCCGTAGATGATGTAGCCGCGGTTCCGGGTGATCTCCGCCCAGTCGCCGTGCCTCCACACGCCCGGGAAATACTCGAAGTAGGCGGCGCGGTATTTCGCGCCGTCGGCGTCGTCCCAGAACGCCACCGGCATGCTCGGGAACGGCCGCGTGCAAACCAGCTCTCCGGGGATGAGCCTCACCGGACGTCCGCGATCGTCCAGCACATCGACGGCCATCCCGAGCCCGGGTGTCTGAATCTCGCCGCGGTAAACCGGCAGTATCGGATTACCGAGCACGAAGCAGGAGATGATGTCGCTGCCGCCACTAATGCTGGCCAGGTGCACGTCTGCCTTTATCTTCTTGTAGACGTAGTCGAAGCTGTGATCCGCGAGCGGGCTCCCCGTCGAGAGAATCGTTTTCAGTTTCGACAGCTCGTGACTCTTGCGCGGCTCCGCGCCCGATTTCTCCAGGAGCGCCAGATATTTTGCGCTCGTGCCGAAGACAGTTATTCCTTCCTGATCCACCATGTCCCATAGCATCCCTGGCGTCGGCGCCAGTGGAGCGCCGTCGTAGAGCACGACCTTCACGCCCACGGCGAGCGAGCTGACGAGCCAGTTCCACATCATCCAGCCGCACGTCGTGTAATAGAAGACGCAGTCTTCGCGCTTCAGGTCGGTGTGGAGAATCAGCTCTTTCAGGTGCTGCAGGAGCGTTCCACCCGCGCTATGCACCATGCACTTGGGCAGTCCCGTCGTCCCCGACGAGTACATGATGTAAAGCGGGTGGTCGAACGGATACCGTTCAAAGCTGAGCGTCTTCGGATCGGGCAAGTCGACCGGAGTGGGGGCAGCGGGAGTGCTCTTCACTCCGTGCGGAGGCGTCGCCCTCGAGACACCACCTTCCAGCGCCACTCTGCTGTATCCGCCCGGCGGCGTGCGGCGGTATCCCTCCGCGGGAGTCGTCCGGTACCCCTCGGGAGGCGTGTTCTTGGCGGCGGCGACGGCCCACTGCGCCACGATGAATCTCGACCAGAGCGTTCCCTTCCGCACGCCGTCCAGATCCGGCATCTGCTTTCTGTACGGAGTGACGACGACGTGCTCGAGCGTTGGTATGCGGAACGCGATCTGCCTCAGGCGCGGCAGGAGATCGATCTCCCTGCCGTTATAGAGATAGCCATCTGCCGCAAAAAGTATCTTCGGCTCGATCTGGCCGAACCGGTCCATTACACCCTGGGCGCCGAAGTCCGGAGAGCACGACGACCAGGTCGCGCCGAGGGAAGTCGCGGCGAGCATGGCGATGACGGCTTCGGGGATGTTGGGCAGCCAACCCGCCACTCTGTCGCCCGGCCGAATACCGGCAGCATCGAGCGCGAGCGCGAGCGTACCCACTGCTTCGCGCAGCTCGCGATAACTGATGGTGCGCTGGTGTCCCTCCTCGTTCCACGAGGAGAGAGCCGGCTCGTCATCCGTAAAGCGGAGAAGATTCTCGGCGAAGTTTAGACTGGCGTCCGGGAACCAGCGCGGTCCCTTCTCCGGGTCGGGCGGACCCATCTTGTCGAGTCCGACTCCCACGCGCTCGGCGCCTCCACCGGTGCCGCGATGCCCGATGATCCCGCAGAATCTCCACGTCAGCGACCAGAATCGCTCCGGGTTGTTGACGGACCATTCGTGGAGCTGCCAATAAGAATCCGACGAATAGTCGGGAACGGGCGGACCGCCGCGCTCCTCCACGTACCGGAGGAACTCGGTCATGTTCGCCTTGATGACGCGCTCGGGCGAGGGTGTCCACAGCGCCTCGCTCATTT
>JBGPHO010000365.1:0-2627 GCA_041484425.1 Gemmatimonadaceae bacterium | reverse complement strand
CACCTGTTCTGCGTTGATGTAGGTGTCAATTCCCCCGAGTTCTTGCAGTCGCAAAAGCTTCATACTTCTCCCCTGATGTTGTGCAATGGCGAAACCTAGCATCTAAGTGGGCGCCTGCCGATTCGGTCGGACGCTTTCTGATGAGGCATAAAAAATAGCAGTGGACGAAAGCGCCCGGATTTGTCGGATAGCATCGGTGCCTCCTCGGCGTATTGACTATATAGAACGTTCTAGATATGATTTGCCGCAAATGAGGCGCTCTTCCATTCCCTCCACCCGTGACCGGATGCTCGACGCAGCCGAGTCGCTCCTGCGCGAGCGGGGCCTCGCGGGCGCCGGCATCAAACAGATCGTTGCCCGAAGCCGCACGCCCATCGGGTCCGTGTATCACCATTTCCCTGAAGGAAAGACCGAGCTCGCGGCGGCGGCCTTACACCGCCACGCTGAAAAGGCACGCGCGCTGTTGGAGACGATGTTCGCGCCCGACACCCCAGTCGCCGAGCGGGTTCGCGCTCTGTTTTCCACCGCCGCTCGCGGATTCGACCAATCGGGTCGCCACAAGAGCTGCGCGATCGGCACTGTTACCCTCGACCTCGCAGCCGGAGACTCGGTGCTCCGCGGCGTCTGCGCCGAGGCGGTCGACGGTTGGGTGGAGGAAATCGCCCGCCGCCTCCCATGGAAGAGCCAGAAGCTGCGGCGCTCATTCGCCGAAATGGTGGTCACGACCTTCGAGGGCGCGTTCATCGTCAGCCGCGCCCGGCAAACCGGACAACCCTTCATCACGGCAGGGGAATGGCTCGCGGCCGCCGCGGACTCCCACGCCAAGGAATCGTCATGAGCACCCATGCCACCGCTGTCTTTGAAGTGAAGACCTGGGACGAGAAGCCGTATCAGGAGATCGAAGGAGGATCGAAACTCACGCGAGCCAGCGTGACCAAGGCGTTCCGAGGGGACATCACCGGCGACGGTACGTCGGAGTCGCTGATGTTCTACCGCGCAGACGGCTCGGCCGTGTTCACGAGCCTCGAACGTATAGTGGCCGCAATCGGCGGACGCGCGGGGAGCTTCGTGCTCCAGGGGAGCGGGATCTACCGTGACGGAACGGCGACGTGCGATTTCACGGTGGTCGCGGACTCGGGGTCCGGCGAGCTGCGCGGCTTGCGCGGCGAGGGGCGATACGTCGCCGGGCACGCCGACTACCCGAACGTGCCGTTCACTCTGGACTATTCCTTCGAGTAAGATGGACCCTATTGACAGCCTCGGCCCCCGTTCGTATCGTCGACCCATGATGGACTCCCAGTACTTGTTGCTCGCTGTTGTCTCGTCCTGTAATCCGTGCGCCTGTTCGCGCCCGCGATCCGGCCGGTGTTGACGCGACCCAGCAATTGAGTCTGCTTTCGCGAATGCCCCGGATGCTCGTCCGGGGCATTTTTTTATTTACAACACACTCAGGACTACCGATGTCAAACGTGCTCACAGAGGTTCTTTCCGCTAACGCAACTTACGCTGCTTCGTTCGGCCCCAAGGCCAACCTTGCACTACCTCCGGCTCGTCGCTTTGCCATTCTCACGTGCATGGACGCGCGACTGGACCCCGCCAAGTTCGCCGGGCTGCGCGAAGGTGACGCGCACGTCATCCGCAACGCGGGCGGCCGCGCCAGCGACGACGCCATCCGGTCGCTCGTGATTTCCTACAAGCTCCTTGGCACGCGCGAGTGGTTCGTAATCCACCACACCAATTGCGGAATGGAGTTCTTCACCGATGCCCTGATGCGTGACCTCCTGGCAAATAGCCTCGAGACGGCCGAACTCAGCGCCCAGGGTTTTCGCGATGTCGGCAAGGGCCCCGGCTCGCGAGAAGCACAGTTTGTCGACTGGCTCACAATCGCGGACGCCGCGCAGGCCGTAGTCGACGATGTCGCGCGCATTCGACGGCATCCATTGGTGCCGAAGGGGATCCCAGTTTATGGGTACATCTATGACGTGAAAACAGGAAAGCTGGTCGAGATCACTCCAGCGACTAAAGCGGGCCAGGCAACGTGAAGTGGGCGATCACTCCCAGCGGAAGACCTTGGTCGAGAGGGCGGTGTACCCAGCGAACAGCACGAGCAACGCCGCGACGTTCACCCAGTGCGCGCCCCAACCCGATCCATCCCACACGCCCTGGAGGAGCGCCACGGCGTGTGTGGTCGGGAGCAGGTACGCGAGCGCCTTAAGCGCGCTCGGAAACCGCGCCACTGGGTAGAACAGCCCCGACAGGGCCAGCATGGGATAGAGCACCGCAGCGCCGATCGGCTGGGCGAATCGCGCCGTCGGCACGAGGCTGGCGAGCACGAAGCCGAGCGAGAGGATGCTGAACGTGCCGAGGAGTACGGCCAGGGTAAAGCTGAACACGTTCACCCGCATCACGCCCGGAAAGAGGCGCCGGCCCGCGAGCATGAGCAGCGAGAGGCTGACCACCGTGAAGACGAGCTTCACGGCGACCTGCGCACCCATGATCGTCACCGGGGAAAGCGGCGTGGCGCGGAGGCGTTTGAGGATGCCCCCTTCCCTGTAGATGGAGATGATCGCCACGAGGGACTGCACCGCGCTGATCGCGATCAACACTGCCGCGAGTATGGCCACGTT
>JBGPHO010000364.1:0-2633 GCA_041484425.1 Gemmatimonadaceae bacterium | reverse complement strand
TTTACCTCGTACCTCATACCCCGCACCTCGCACCTCCTACCTTGCTCAGTTCGCAGTTTCAGTTCTCAGTTCAGTTCTCAGTTTCAGTTCTCAGTTTCAGTTCGCAGTTTCAGTTCGCAGTTAAGGATGTTCATCCGGTCCCATCCAATCTTCTCGCCAGGTCAACGAGCTGCTCGTTGGTATTCTTCCGTGGATCATTAATAACCGCATCGAGCAGCCTCCGTAACGTAGCTCCGACAGCGGGACCCGTGATCCCGAGCTTCTCGAGATCGGTCCCGTCGATCGCGAGATCGGAGATCGCGATCGCGTCCTTGTAGGCGACCCTGATCGCGCGCTTGTACACCGACGCCACCGTCTGCTTGTAAGGCGCAGGGTCCCCGGCCTGCCGAGCGGCCCACCAGAATGCGTCGGCCAGGCGCAGTAGTGGGGCAATTCGCGTGCGCCCGGCGCTGGCGGCCCACGTGCGGAGCATGGCACTCGGAGGATACTGGTCGCTGCTCCAGGGATCGGCCGCGCCGAGCTCTTCGGCTTTCAGCAGGGCCGTGGTCATCGACGGGCCGAGCTGCTGCCAGCGCTCGACCAACAAGGCTATCCATTCGCCTTCGGAATTTGAGAAGCGCAGATCCTTGAGCGTTTTCCGAACGGTGGCGGCCGGCATCGATGAAAACAGCGCCGCGATGCGGGTCGATCGCCGCGCCGGCCGGGCGGGCAGGAGCGGACGGCGCAGATGATTGAGCGGCAGCAGCTGACTATCCGTCACATGGGCGAGCGCAGGAATGAGCGTCCCAAAAGCACCGGTGTCGCGCCACATCGCGAACGCTTTGCTCGGCAGGGGCACCTGGTCCATTGTCTTCTCGATCTCCTGCTTCACCCGCTCCGCCGAGAGTCGAGACAGCTCGGGGGCGCTCTCCACGATTGCGTCCCAGGTATCACGCTCGATGTCGAAGCTGAACCGAGCCGCGAACCGGATCGCGCGCAGCGCGCGCAGGCGATCCTCGCGCATGCGGTCGCGCGGATCTCCGACGGCGCGAATGAGCTTCCCCGCCAGATCCTTGCGCCCGCCGTAAGGATCCCGCAGCTCGTCCTTGCTGGGCGAATAGGCGATTGCGTTGATGGTGTAATCGCGGCGCGCGAGATCGTCGTCGAGTGACGCGCCGAACTCGACGACCGCGTGCCGGCCGTCGGTCTGCACATCTTTGCGGAACGTCGTCACCTCGTGCATGACGTTGTCGTGGTCGAGGACTCCGATCGTTCCGAACTCGATGCCGACGGGGACCGTGCGCTTGAAGAGCTTCCGCACCTCGGGCGGCCTGGCCGCGGTGGCGAGGTCCCAGTCGAGGTGTGGGTGGCCGAGGATAGCATCACGGACAGCGCCGCCGACGCACCACGTCTCAAAGCCGGCGTCCTCGAGACGCTTGGCGATGCTCCGGACGGTCTCGGGTGGGTTGAGGCTCTTGATCGTGGGCGGGTTATCGGAGTTGGACGCGGTCATCTTCGGGGTGCGTGTTTACCAACTGCAACTGCGAGAAGAGTAAGGTAGGAGGTACGAGGTGCTGGGTGCGAGGTTGGAGGTAATCTCACACCTCGTACCCAGTACCTCGCACCCCCCCACTTAGCTCTTCTCGCTTTTGCACTTATGTGAAGCCCGTCAATGCATCGGGGGAACCCGGCGCCAGACGCATCTGCCTATGAATCAAACACGATCCTGATCTCAGCGTCGTTCATCCCCGCCCCGAGCGCGAGCATGAGATCGATGCGCGCCTGCTGCGCTCGGCGCGAGCCTCCGAAGATGGCGCCCATTTCCTCCAGTCGCCGCCCGCCGCCGGGGTACCCGTACGTGTGCCCGACTCTCCCGCCCTGCGTGCGCGACGTGAGCACGACCGGTTTTCCATCCGCGACCCAGCGCTGAATTCCGGGGACCATTGCCGGCGGGACGTTGCCCCGCCCCATCGCCGCGAGCACGAGCCCGCGCGCCTGCTCCCTCGATGCGTCGAGCAGGCGCGCATCTGATCCGGCGGCGGCAAAAATGATGTCGATGGGAGTCGCCAAAGCGTTAGGTGTTATGATGGGGGGCGACGGTGGCATCTCGCGCCTGAGGATCAGCTCGCCCTCGTCCAGAACACCGAGCGGCCCGAGCCCGGGGCTTTCAAATGCGTCGAGCAGGTGCGTGTTGGTCTTGGTCGTATCGAGCGCGGCGAAGATCTGTCCGCCGATCACCACCATCACGCCGTACCCCTTGGTCTCCGGGCTCGCCGCCACCCGCACCGCCTCGAAAAGATTGGCCGGCCCATCCCATCCGAGGTCGCTCACAGTCCGCATCGCGCCGGTGAACACGATCGGCTTCTCGCTCGCGGTCGATCTCGCCACCAGGTACGCCGACTCCTCCAGCGTGTCGGTGCCGTGGGTGATCACGACTCCCGTCACTTCGGGGCGCGCCAGATGCTCGATGATGCGATTCCTCAGCGCCCACATTCGTTCCACCGTCATGTGCGGCCCGGGGAACTGGCCCCACTCCTCCGTTTCGACGCTCGTGATCGCGCGGATGCCCCTCGTCGCCTGGAGGATCTCGGCGACAGTCAGGGCGGGTTGACTGCCGGTGCCGCCGGGATCGTTGCGCATCGCGATTGTGCCAC
>JBGPHO010000363.1:0-2641 GCA_041484425.1 Gemmatimonadaceae bacterium | reverse complement strand
GACCGAGCATCGGTCATCAGGATGCTGTTCATTTTCGAGGCGCGCTCGACCTCGCGCCCGAACGTCCACGCCCGCCCAAGTCCGCGAGCGTCCATCGCGGCTTCGATCTGGTCGTCGAGAGCGGCGAGAAACGCGGCGCGGTTCGGGATCTGCGCCTGCCAGCCGAGTGTGTCGCTGCCGGAGAGATATTGGACTGGAAGGACAAGGATCTCCTGCCCCGCCATCCGCTCGAGCGGACGATACGCGACGGGAGGAGAATCGGACTCGGGAGGTTTGGAGGCGCACGCCAGGGAGAGCGTGGCGATAGCAACGAGAAAAATGGGTCGCAACGGGTGGGGTTTGGATTGCGGGGAAAGTTAACGCATACTCAATTTCATCGCACACGTGAGCACGCTCTGATGCGACGACTCCGCACCATCCTCATCTGGTCCATCGTCTCGGCGACCGGCGCCGCCAGCTTTGCGTGGCTGGCGTTGTCGCGCGGTGAGCCGGTCAACGCCGCGTGGCTCCTGGTAGCGGCGCTCTGCACGTACGCCGTGTCGTACCGGTTCTACAGCAAATTCATCGCGAGCAGGATCTTCGCGCTCGATCCCGCGCGGCCGACGCCGGCGGTGCGTCTCAACGATGGACGCGACTTCATGCCGACAAATCGGTGGATCGTGTTCGGCCACCATTTCGCCGCGATCGCGGGACCCGGTCCGCTCGTCGGGCCAACGCTCGCGGCCCAGTTCGGATTTCTTCCCGGCGCGATCTGGATAATCGTCGGCGTCGCCCTGGGCGGGGCGGTGCAGGATTTCGTGATCCTCTGCGCGTCGGTGCGTCGCGACGGGAAGTCACTGGGCCAGATGGCCAAGGAAGAGATCGGCCCCGTTGCCGGCTTCACTGCGTTGGTCGCGGTGCTCGGCATCATGATCATTCTCATCGCGGTGCTTGCGCTCGTCGTCGTGAATGCTCTCAAGGCGAGTCCTTGGGGCGTCGTTACGATCGGCCTCACTATTCCGACCGCGTTGATCATGGGTGGCTACATGCGCTGGATTCGCCCGCACCGAGTGCTGGAAGCGAGCGCGATCGGTCTCGCTCTTCTACTCGTCGCGCTGCTCGCGGGAAGATGGGTCGCGTCGAATCCCGCGCTCGCGCCGGTATTTACTCTCTCTGCGAAGACTCTCGCGCTGCTCATAATGGCGTACAGCTTCTTCGCGTCGGTGCTGCCGGTGTGGCTGCTGCTCGCCCCGCGCGATTATCTCTCCGCATTCGTAAAGATCGGCGTAGTGCTGGCGTTGGCGCTGGGAATCGTGATCGTGCTTCCGCCGCTACAGATGCCGGCGCTCACCCAATTCACTGATGGCACCGGTCCAGTGTTCGCCGGAAAGGTTTTTCCGTTTGCCTTCATCACGATCGCCTGCGGTGCTATCAGCGGGTTTCATTCGCTCATCGCGTCGGGAACGACGCCCAAGCTTCTTTCGAACGAGGCCGACGCGCGGCCCGTTGGCTATGGAGCAATGCTCACCGAGTCGCTCGTCGCGGTGATGGCACTTATTGCTGCGTGTGTGCTGACGCCGGGCGTCTACTTTGCGATCAACGCTCCAGCGAGTGCGATCGGGACTACGGCAGCGAGTGCCGCCGCGGCGGTGCAGCACTGGGGGTTTACACTCGATCCGGCCCAGATGCAGATCCTGGCGCAGGAGGTCGGAGAGAAATCACTGCTCTCGCGCACCGGTGGTGCACCGAGCCTGGCGGTGGGAATGGCGCACATCTTCTCGCGCGTGCTCGGCGGCTCCACCGCGATGGCGCTCTGGTATCACTTCGCGATCATGTTCGAGGCGTTGTTCATTCTCACCACGGTGGACGCGGGAACGCGCGTCGGCCGATTCATGCTCCAGGACCTACTGAAGCACGTGTGGGCGCCGATCGGACGCGTGTCCTGGTATCCCGCCGTCGTGTTGGCGAGCGGGATCGTGGTCGCGATGTGGGGCTACTTCCTCTACCAGGGCGTGATGGATCCGCTCGGCGGGATCAACTCTCTCTGGCCGCTGTTCGGAATCTCCAACCAGCTGCTTGCAGCGGTCGCGCTCTGCGTCGGCACGACGGTCATAATCAAGATGGGGAAGGCGCGCTACGCGTGGGTGACGATTCTTCCTCTGGCCTGGCTTGCCACCGTCACGTTGACGGCCGGCGCGGAGAAGATCTTCTCCGCGGATCCCAGGCTCGGCTTCCTTTCGCACGCGCGCATGCTGACGGACACCCTCGCGAGCGGCGCGCTGCCCAATGGCGTTCAGACGCTGGCCGATGCGAGGCGCCTGATCTTCAACGACCACGTTGACGCGGCAGTCGCCGCGTTCTTCCTCATCTCTGTCGTCGTGATCCTGGTTGCGTCAGCGAACGAGTGGTTCAATGTGGTTTCGGGTCGGAAGGCGGCTAAGACCAGCGAGGTCCCATTCGAGGCTGCAAACCGCGCCGCGTAACCGCCGCTTCGGAGCGCGTCGGCCCGGGTCGCACACGCGTAGTCCGCCACGCGTTATGCGGCGTCTGAGGAAAGCTGTGCCATTTCAATCGGCTCGAGCACACGAACCGGCAATACCATTGCGTTCAATCCGGCGAATTGAAGGCGTCGCTGAAGTTGATAGGCCGTTTCGTTGTGCAG
>JBGPHO010000362.1:0-2647 GCA_041484425.1 Gemmatimonadaceae bacterium | reverse complement strand
TATGGACTGATCTCAGCGAGAGGCACCGGACGCAGCTTCGACGCTGCGAGCAGTAACTGAATGGCCGTGTCGTGATCGTGACCGCTTCTGAGCGCCGTCGTGATTGCCGTGCGCGCGGGAGCGCCGATCTCTCCCAATGCCCACGCGGCTTCGCGCGCGACTTCATGATTCAACGCGAGCGCTGCGACGAGATTCGTAATCGACGCTGTGTCGCGCAACAGACCGAGCGCGTACGCAGCGTTGGCGGCGACCGTAAGGTCACGATCCTTGAGCAACGCGCGAAGGCGCGACGCGGCCGCCATGCCTGGTTCCGTGCCGACCTGGCCGATGGCAAGAGTTGCCGCCGCGCGCATGGGTCGCCATTTGCTCGCGAGCGCGCGATCGACGAGCGCCGTGTCGAGCTGGCGCGTGTCGGTCATCGCGAGGAGTCGGGCGTACAGATTCACCTCGCGGGCGCCAATTGCCGGCGGCAACTGCTGCGCCTGAGCACTGGCGCAAATTCCGATCAGCAGAAGAGTGTCAACGAAGTGCTTACGAAGCCGCATCCTTTAGTACCTTGCGAAGTGATTCGGGCAATGTAGTCAGTCGAGAGTCGCGCGTGAGCGAAGCCAGCTTGGTCGACGCCGTCACGAGACGCTCACCCGTTTCGGCGTTGCTGATCACATAGTCGAACGTGATCGTGCGCGACCTCACGTCGCTGATGGTGGTGGTCACGCGAATCAGGTTGTCGTAGCGCGCGGCGGATTGGAAGCGAAGACTGGCCTCCACGACCGCCAGGGTGACATTCTGCCTCTCCAACTCGGCGTACGGCGTTCCCAGCGCGCGAATGAATTCGGTGCGCCCAATCTCGCACCAGATCAGATAGTTGGAATGATACACCACCTGCATCTGGTCGGTCTCGGCGTAACGGACCCGGAACTCGACGGCATGAGCCGTCCCGCGATTGGAATAGGATGTCATGTGAAGGGAAAAGCGAAAATGCCCAGACCGGGATGCTTTGTAAAGCCTGCCCCGCCACGCTAACTTGAGCGGTGCTCAACGCCCCCTGCTACATCGTTTCGGACGCGCACCTGGGCGTCGCGAGCCCACAGATCGAGCGATCGTTCGTGTCATTCCTGCGCGGGCTCGCCGGAGACGCGAAGTCACTGATCATCAACGGCGATCTCTTCGACTTCTGGTTCGAGTGGAAGACGGTGATTCCGCGCCGCAGCTTTCGCGCGCTGGCGGCCCTCGCCGAGCTCAAGGATGCGGGGGTGGAGATCCTCTGGGTCGCTGGCAACCACGACTGCTGGGGCGGCGAGGTGCTTCGCGAAGATGTCGGCGTCAACTACATCGTCGGCCCGTGGGAAGGGACGGTGGCCGGGTGGAAAGTGCGGATCGAGCACGGCGACGGGCTGCGCGAGCGCGAGGATCGCGGTTACCGGATGATTCGTCCGGTCATGCGCAACGCCCTCGCAATCAAGGCGTTTCGGATGCTTCACCCCGACTGGGCGAGCAGGCTCGCTCAAGGCAGCTCCAACGCGAGCAGAACCTATCGCGCCAGGGACGAGGGACGTGGCCTTCGGGGCTACGCGAAACAGCAGCTGGAAATTGCGAAGGACCTCGACCTACTCGTGTACGGGCACTCGCACGTCGCGGCGCTCGAGCGAATGGGCAATGGCGGAGTTTTCGGGAACGCGGGCTCCTGGCTGGACGCTCCAACTTTCCTCAGGCTGACAGACGAAGCCATCGAGCTGCGCGAGTGGGATGGATCAGCCCAGGGTAAGCGTCTCAACTCGATCAATCGGTGACCCGAGAAAGGTTTGGCCGAGCGCCAGGAATGTGTCGGGCGCATCGGAGGAAATGAAGCGATAGCGCGCGCCATTGGGGGTCGTGTTCTCCAGTCCCTCCGCGCGCAGAACTTCCCCCGCCTGACGCGCCGTCTCGTGCGCGCTGTCGATCAATCTCACATCGCGCCCGACGACATTTCCGATCACCGTCTTCATGAGCGGGTAGTGCGTGCATCCGAGAACCAGCGTATCGACTTCAGCAGAGACCAGGGGCGCGAGATAATTGCGGGCGATCGCGCGCGTCACCTCGCTGTCGAGCCAGCCTTCCTCGACCAGCGGCACGAAGAGGGCACAGGCCTGGGCAGTCACTTGCGCGTCGGGAAGAAGCTTCCTGATCTCCTTTTCGTATGCGTGCGACTTGATCGTCCCCGCCGTTCCGATCACACCGACGCGTTTGGTTTTCGTCACGGCGACGGCCGCGCGGGCGCCGGGCTCGATCACGCCGATGATCGGAAAATCGAACTCCTCGCGCAGAGCGGGAAGCGCGTGCGCGGTCGCGGTGTTGCACGCGACGACGAGAGCCTTCACTCCTTCGCCCTTGAGAAACGCCGTGATTTCCCGACTGTATCTCAGAACCGTATCCGGACTCTTGGGGCCGTAAGGGACGCGCGCGGTGTCGCCGAAGTAGATGATGCTCTCGTTCGGCAGCTGGCTGATCATCTCCCTTACGACGGTAAGGCCGCCCATTCCGGAATCGAAAACGCCGATTGGCGCGGAGTTGCTCACCTAAGTCTCAGCGACGCGTAAACTCCCGCGGAATTCGGCGTGGCCACGACGCCGATGTTCGCGTTGAAATCCCAGAGGTTGGCGGCGACGTA
>JBGPHO010000361.1:0-2666 GCA_041484425.1 Gemmatimonadaceae bacterium | reverse complement strand
TGTCGTACTGATTCTGCAGTTGCACCCACCCGACGTGGTTGATCTCCTCGTCGATGAACTGCTTGTGGCAGGCCGCGCAAAACTCCGGGCTCTTGAAGAGCTTGTGCTGAAGTGACTGGACGTGCTGGCGCGGGTACGCACGGATGAGAAAGTCGCTCATGGCTTGCGGGGCAGCTCCGCCAGCCAGCTCGAACAGGTAGCGCCGCGGCTGTGTCATGACGTACGCCGCATTCCCTTTCACATCAGTCTCCTTGATCGCATGGCAGGAGACGCAGGAGACTCCTTCCTTATAACCAGCGCGACTCGTGAGATCCTTGGTGAAGATGTTCTTCGTGCCGGAGAAGAGAGAGATCGGATCGTGGCAGCCGCCGCAATACCGGGTGGACTCAGGTCCGTTCTGCTCACCCATCACCGCCTGCACCTTTTGAAAGGCGGGGTCCATAGCGGAATAGCGATGGGCGCTCACCGACCATTCGGCGTAGATCTCCTTGTGGCAGCCGGACCTGCCGCACGACTCTGAGCCGGCGAGCGATCGCGGGTCGTACGCGCCGCCGCTCGCGGTGCGGGCCAGACTTGGCGCGAAGGGACGCTTCGGACCGAACACGTAGCTGTAATCCTTCGGGAGCTGATTATTCAGCTTCGGCGGACTGTACACCACCCACGCCGCGAATACTGGAATGAAGAGGGCGGCGGTGAGAAGAACGGTGACGTACTGGAACCGACGCGACGCGGCATGCAGCGCGCCACCGAGTGCTGCCGTCTTTGCGCGAGCAGCCCGGACGATCAGCGTTACAATGTGCGGTAGTAGAGATGCGAGCAATCCGAACGTCGCCCATATATGCGCCAGATCCCAGACTCGGGTAATCCGCGTGGCGAAGATCGCCTGAAGCGTCAGCATCAGCCCCGAAACGATTAGTACGATCGTTGCCAACATCGCGAAATAGCCCGTCAGCACCACGTGCGACAGTCGAATCGACCGATAGAGCTTCCAGTGGCGCACCTGGTACCATGCGAACGGGAGGACGAAGGCCACGCCCGCCAGCGTATGAAACACCACCATCCACTGGCTGGGGACACTGAACGGCAGTAGATAGATCACGAGGCCGGTCAGCGTCTCGAAGACGAGAAGCCCCGCCACGCAGTAGAGGAGGTGTTGCCGCCACTCTTCAGATTTGGATGTCGCGTGGCGGGAGGCGGTCATCGTGGGCCTACATTCGCGCTCGCACCCCCGAAAAGCTGTCAGGTAAACGCCTACCGCCTGTAGGGAAAGGTACTATGCTCGCCTTTCCGCGGCATGTCGCCGCCGTAATGGAGGCGGCGAAGCTGGCGGGTGAGCGGTACGGTCGCGCAAAATGTCCGTCGATCTTCCAAACACCCATCGTTGGCTATATCGCCGACGAGAAAAGCCCCGCGACCGGATCCGGCCACGGGGCTTTAGTTGTGAAATGCCTGGCTATTTACTGGAGAGTTGGTAACAGGCTACATCGTATTGCGATACTGCGTGGGAGTTGCCGTTCGCCAGCGATGGCGTGCCATCACTTCCAGCGTAAACGGCAGTGGCATGAGTAAAGCCACCTGTGCCAAATCCGTTGGGCTGTGTCGGCTCTGCCTGACAACTTGCTCCGGGCTGCCCTGTGCCGGAAGGGTTTCTGGCTGCGCTTATTGCACCGGGCACCACTAAAAGACTCGGCCGCACGCCAGATTGCGTCGAGGGTGCCGTCGGGCTTTGGCCGCAGGCGGCAAGCAGTGCGATGACCGAGAGAAAAAGCAATGGTTTCATAGATGCTCCGGCGGAAGGGAGTGAACTGACGAGCTGGTTGGACAGCGCATTGACTGTCAACGCAAGGGCGGGCGAAGTGCATTTGAAAGGCCATCGGCGAAACCGACACTCGGCCATTCGTCCACGCCACGTATACGTTCACCGCTGGAGCACTGTCGCTGCCGCGAGGGACGGACGTTATACTCTGACTCGTGTTGCACCGCCCCCGCCCCGCGATTCGGCGCGCTATCATCGCCGTACCCTTCCTTGCCGCTCTCCTGCTCGCGATGCGACTGGATCGCGGGCCGAGTCGCGCGGCTGCGGACGCGGCGCACCCGGGCTTCGTCCTGCGTGACGAGACCGCGGCGGCCGGCATTCACTTCGTGCACCGTCGCCCAACCTTTGATCCAAAGATCGCCAACATCGAGCCGCACGTCGCGGCACTGGGAGCATCGGTGTCCGTCGCCGACTTCGACGGCGACGGAAGGCCCGATCTGTACTTCACCAACAGCCGCTTCGGTGAGCCCAACGCGCTCTACCGCAACAAGGGCGATGGCACCTTCGAGGATGTCGCCGCGGTTGCAGGACTCGCGGATCTCAACCGGCCGGGGGACGGAGTGTCGATGGGCGCTGTGTGGGGCGACTTCGACAACGACGGCCGCGAAGATGTGCTCGTATACCGCTACGGCTATCTGGCCCTGTTCAGAAATGTCGACGGCAATCACTTCGAGGATGTCACCGAAAAGGCCGGTCTACACCGCTGGGTGAACAGCAACGGCGCGATCTGGCTCGATTACGATCGCGACGGCCTGCTCGATCTCTACGTCACGGCGTATTTCCGGAACGACATCGATCTGTGGCACCTCGCCACGACGAACATCATGCACAACAGCTTCGAGTTCGCCAC
>JBGPHO010000360.1:0-2667 GCA_041484425.1 Gemmatimonadaceae bacterium | reverse complement strand
GCGAGGCCACCCGGGTTTCCAGCGTCCGACTCGGCCACGAGCGCGCCGAGTATGTGACCGATCTGGGACTTCGCGATTCCGTAAGTGCGTCGCAGCTCCAGCGGCGGGCTGCCGGGCTCAGTGGCGACGAGGCGATCGAAGTAGGTCGGGTCGATCGACATCCGCACGTAGCTGAATGTGCTGTTGAGACGGACAGACACGAGATCGCCAGCGGGGCATACCCAGGCGCTGCCGCGACGGAGGACAACGCGCCGAAACCCGTGCTGATACTTGACCTCGAACGTGACCGGACGGTCGTCGAGATTCATGGAGATGTAATGATGAATGCCGGCGATGTCGTCGACGTAGGCGATGTTGTTGCGACCAGCTTCCAGTCGCAGGCCGGGCCAGTCGAACGTCTGGCTGGTGACCATGTGCGGCACATCGTTGCGCGTTTCGACGTGGCCGGTCCGACCCGGTCCCCGCGCTGCATTCATTTCGACGAGCTGTAGCATCACGTCGTCCTTGTCCGTGACTAGCGAAAGGTGTTGCTGACGGAAATCTGCTCCCAGCCTCCAGCTTCGTCTGTAGGGATTAAGAGAAAAAGAGGGCCAGTCTTAGGGGAAAAAAAGGGGCGAGCCAATGCTCGCCCCTTCTTTCAGCGGTTGAGCCGAATGCTGCGGTGGTTTAACGGCTGGCCGTTGCCAGTTTCGCCCTGCGTCGCGAGTTCACGTTTGTGAAATCCGCGAGATTGAGCGCGTAATCCGAGTTGACTCTGTTATTCCACGCCGCCGCTTCCGCGGCGTGCCCGAGCGCGGCGTGTGCCTCGGCGATGCGATTCATCACCAGGACATTGGTCGTGTCAGCCGCCATGAGGATCTTCAGCGCGTCAGCCGGCTTTCCCTGCTGCGTCAGCTGATAACCTTCAAGCGCGGCCAACTGCGGTCCGGGCACGCTGCCTGGATCGGCCGCGGCCTGGGCTTTCAGAGCGGCAAGCTCCTGGCTCGCGGGCGACCAGTGTTTCATAAGCCCGTGCGCCATCGCGCCGTAATAGTGGACGTTCCATGGGACGTTTGCGCTCGCCGCTTTCGCCATCGCCAGCGTTTGATGCGCGGCGTTCGCGTTGCCGGCATTGGCCTGCACGGTGGCGAGCTGCGAATACAATGTCGCGGTGGTGCGCGAGTCGCCCTCCGCTTTTGCCTCGGCGATCGCTGACTCCAACGCCTTCGTGATCTCGCTGGCTGGTGCTCCCTGCAATACATACGTGCCCACGATCTGACGCATGTAGCCGAGCTTCTCCTGCGGAGTCCAGGCGTTGGCGATGGCTTGATTCAAATACGTTCGCGCCTGATCGTACTGCCCCTGGAGCGAGGCGACTTCGGCTAGTCCCGCGTAGGCCTCAGGGAATTTGGGCGGGACTGTCGCTGCCCGTTTGTAATGTGCGGCGGCCTCGGCGAAGTTCCCATTCCACTGCAGAATTTCGGCGTAGGTATCGTGTGGATTGGGAGCGTTCGGAAGAATCTCCACCTGACGTTTCGCGGCAGCGAGTGCAGCGGTTCGATCGCCCGCGGCCCAGGCTTGATAGGCGAGGGTGTTGTAACCGATCGGATAATTGGGATGCTTCGCGACGAAGTCACGCGTCACTGGCAGCGGCGTTCCGAACCCACCCCCGGCATTCCACGCGATCCAGTCGTCTGCGGGCATCAGCTGCGATGCCGCGCGAAAGAGCGCATTGGCCGCGTCGGCGTGGCCGAGTGTTGACTCGCGGTACGCGGCGGCGAGAACGAGCTCGTTGTTGGTGCCGCGCGCGGCGTCGGCGACGCCGCGATTGAGCTCCGTGCTCTGCTGGCTGGGATCGAGCGTGGCGGTCGTGCCCGCGTAGAGCACGCGCGCGAGTCCGAAATTAGGATCGGCGTCGATCGCTGCCTTGAAGTGCGCCGCGGCGGACTCGAAGGAGATGTTCTGGAAGTCGCTCACTCCCGCGCGGAATTCGTTGGCGGCGGCGGGATTGGCGGTACTGAGCTTGAGCGAGGCGTCTGTCTGCGATCGCGCGGCGAAAGGAACGACGGACAGAAGTGCGACGGCCGTGATGAGGCGAGTGTAACGCGTACGCATTGGCCCTCCCTGGGTGGGATTTGGAGGCGGCCGAAGATCGACCGAGCCAGACTAAGTAGTTATCGCCATCGAAAACACGCAAGAGCGTGCACGAAGCTCACGCCTTGGCAGTTGGCGGTCGTGAGGCGTCCGATGATCGGTCTCATCAGGGTACTATGCTCGTGCGGAGCAGCCGCCACAAGCAAAAAGATCGCCGCGCATGAAAGCGCCGGTTTGGGGGTTTAGATTGGGGGTGCCGTCTCTACCTATAAGCCCCTGAACAACATGTCGAACTGGATTCTGCGTTCTCTGCTGGCGACCACACTGCTCTCTGTGGCCGCTTCCTGTACTTCTGCGCCCCGCACTCTCTTTACCGCGACGCACGCGGACTCGACCGTCATTCGCCGGGATATCGAGTTCCTCGCCAGTGACCGGCTCGAGGGCCGGCTCGCCGGTACACCGGGGAATGATTCCGCCGCGGCGTATCTGGCCAGACGCTACCGCTCACTCGGCCTGACTGAGCTCGTCCCGGGATACCTTCAGCCGTTCGATGCTCTCTCCGCGCAGGATGCGCACATGGGACGCACCGCGCCG
>JBGPHO010000359.1:0-2697 GCA_041484425.1 Gemmatimonadaceae bacterium | reverse complement strand
GATCGCCCGCTGGAGCATGAGGGCCAGAACCTCGAGGTCTTCCGCGCCTACTTCCCTGGGAGCCTCGACCTCGCAGACGATGTTCGTCGGCGCACCCAAAAAGATATTTTGCCCGAAGCCTTGGGGCGCCACAGACGTCAATGTGCCCGCTGCTGTTCGCGGTGGGACAACCGACGAGCGCGGCTTATCCGCGTCCGCTGTGCTCAATCCGAGCTCCGACTGGGCCCGCGCAACATATCGCTCGGGAATCCCGACCTCGGTCGCGGCCTCGCGAACGTCGCTTAGCCGGTAACCGCTGGTAAGCGTGCGCCGGTCCTCGACGGTCGGCGGACCGAGTGAGGGAGGCGGACTGCGGAGACTCGGCTGCACTCCCGTCTCTGACTGCAGCTCGGCTGCGCGCGACCACAGAGCTTTGGCTTCCCGCTCGGAGATGATGCGTGGCTCCTTCCATTCCGGCGTCACGACGTCGCCGTCGGTTTGGGGAATGAAACGCGTTGCATGGTCGAGCGCCGTAGCGAGCTCACCGGCGGTTTGATAGCGGGCAGCGGCATCCTTTGCGAGACAGCGATCGATTATCCCGGCGAGCTGTTCGGGCACGCCGGGCCCAACGCTTCGAACCGTCGGCGGCTCCTTCATCACGTGCTCGACCAGCACGGCCGTCGCCGACTTCGAGTCAAAGGGCAATTGTCCCGTCACTGCCTTGAACCCGACGACGCCCAGTGAATACACATCGCTTCGCCCGTCGACGCGCTCCCCCAGCACCTGCTCGGGGCTCATGTAATGAACTGTACCCAGCACCTGTCCAGTCGCAGTCTGTGGCGCCGCTTCCATGAGCCGGGCGATGCCGAAGTCGGTCACTACCGCGGAATTGCTCCCACGCTCCAGGAGAATGTTCTCCGGCTTGATGTCGCGGTGGATCACACCCCGCGCGTGCGCGTAGTCGAGCGCCAGCGCGACCTGCTCCAGCAAGCGTGCCGCATCGAGCGGCCCGAGCGGTCCCTGCGAAGCGAGACGCTCGGCCAGCGACTCGCCGTCGACGTGCCGCATCACGAAGAAGACGACGCCGTCCTTCTGGTCGGCGCGGTAAACGGGGACGATGTTGGGATGCGAGAGCTTTGCCGCGGTCCGGGCTTCGCGCAAAAACCGGTCGCGCACTCCCGACGGCTCGGTGAGATGCGCGGGCAACACCTTGATTGCGACCTCGCGGTCCAGATTGACATCGATCGCGAGATACACGATGCCCATGCCGCCCCGGCCGAGCTCACCCAGGACCTTGAAATCCGGAGCTAGAGCCCGCGCATTCAGCGTGAGCTCCGATGCCTGCTCGCTGTTCGCCTGGGAAGAGTCCAATGCGCCGCCTCCGGAATCGAATCAGAATTTACCTCTGCGGCCGGGATCACGACACTCAACGCGCGGACTCGACTTCGCCGCCTGGGCACGTCATCTGCACTCAATGTGAGCCCACAGCTCGTAGTGAGATGATCGTCCGGTAGTGCAAAAAGGGGGAACGATGAGAGCACGTGACATTATGACCAGGGAGCCCGAGTGTTGCCGGCCGGATCAGACCGCCGGGGATGCCGCGCGGGTGATGCGCGACCGCGACTGCGGGTGCGTTCCGATCGTGGATGATGCGGGAAGCGTCGTCGGGATCGTGACCGATCGGGATCTCGCCGTGCGCGGAATCGCGACCGGCAAGGAATCCACCACCAAGCTGACCGAGCTGATGACGCCGGGGGCGAGCTGCTGCGGGCCGGACGACGACCTGAGGGACGTCGAGCAGAAAATGGCCGAGCTTCAGGTGCGCCGGATTCCGATCGTCGACGCTACCGGACGCTGCCTCGGGATCATCTCGCAGGCGGACATCGCGCGCGCTTCGGCCACGGACAGCGCAGTCACGGAGCAGGAGATAGCTCTCGTCGTGGAGAAGATCTCGCAGCCGCCGAGCCGCAGCCGCTTTCGCACCCCTGAAGCAGAGGTCGCGCCGCAGGTCTAGGTCCATCGAAGCGTTCTACTTCACGGGGCGATGCCCGGCTGATGCGGAATCCGGCCGGGCCGCCGCCGGATTGCCACCGGAGTATGCTGGTACACCGCAGGCGACAACAGGCATCCGGCGAGTTTGCCCCCCGGAAACTGACTCGTCCTGATACATGGGTCATTACCACTGACACCTGAGAGTCTCCGCCAGAAAAAAAGCGGTGGAGTCTCCAACCATTAACGGCCGGCGCGGTTCGATGGCGGCCCAGGAACGAGCGTGAAGAAGTACTGCAATTTCTGCGGCGAGCCGCTGGCACCCGACGACAAAGAGTGCAAGCAATGCGGTTGGGACCTGTCGAAAAACGCACCACCCACCGCTGATCTCGGCGACAACAAAGCGAGACTTGGGGTCGTGGCGGGACTGATCGTCGCTTACGGCGTGATGTTGTTTCTCATTAACGGAACTCCCGCTCCAGCCAGAGCTGAACCAGCTAGCGTTCCGCAGTACACTGACGTGCCCGAGGTTACCACGGAGCCGGTGAGCGGCCCCGAGATGGCGATCGGTACGCTTCCGCAAGCAGCTACGCCGACGCCCTCGGCTCCCACTGCGTCATCGGCCCTCATAAGCATCAAGGTCGCGGACACCAAGGGAGCAAGCATCCAGGCCCGCGACGCGCTTCAGTACAAGTTCGACGTTCCGGAAACCGATCAGAAGTGCAGGCT
>JBGPHO010000358.1:0-2713 GCA_041484425.1 Gemmatimonadaceae bacterium | reverse complement strand
GTACTGACCCTCGGCCAGCAAGCCTTTCCGTTGCCAGAGGGTCTTGCCTGTCACCTGATCGATCATCTCGATGTCCACGACGAGCTGCAGCATGCGCTTCGCGGTGGTCGTCTGCCTGTTGTCGGCATTGAAGCCAATCGGAATGTCGGTCTCGTACCGCTGGATCGTTCCGCGGACGATCGAGCTCGCCTTGGCCTCAGACGCATCGCGCAACCCGAGCCGATCATGAAGCTGGGTGCGGAGCGCATCGGTAAGCTCGCGCGGCAGCTCTGGTGTTGCCGTCTGGTTATCGAAAGGAACGATCGCAACCGTCCTTACGTGTGAGGGCAGCCCACCTCCCGTAAAGCCGTACGGGATGCAGGCGTTCAGCGCAACCAGGACAACACTATAAACTCCAAATCGACGCATCGAAAGATCCAGGTTGGTCCCGCAGAAACGTCAGCTCCAGCCGACGCCTTGCTCCAGGCGCCTCATAAGTGAGCACTCCATTGGCTGCGCGCGTGAGGCTTTCAGTGATTTTTCCACCAGAGATGTGTTGAAGCTCCACGAGCGTGTCCCCCCGAATGCCTACTCTCCACTGCACCGGACTCCCGACGTCGGCCCGGAGCAAATCGCCGTCAATGAGAATGACTGTGTCCGGAAGAGCTGGAATCGCGAGCCGGCCGAGTACCGCCCACATCATGGGCGACGGAGGAATGTAGCGGCGAGCGAGCCCGGCGTGGGGCGATCGCAACGAGTCACCGATGAGCACGGCGGCTCCGGCTCCCAGTCCGCCGCCGAGGAAGAAGTCGAGTCGGGCGCTGTCGGGGGCGGCGGTTCGCACGGCACCGTCACCCCGGGCCGCGATCTCGCCTTCCTGGTATTCCCATTTGAACACGAGGTGGCGGTGGCCGATCGGTAGCAAGAGTGACGGAAGCGACCGATCCGGCGCGGGCACGCCCTTGAGCGGCGCCGCGGATGGAACGCAGCCGACGGCGGCGGCAATCATGAGGGGAACGAGCCTCGAGAATCGCATCGCGGGATGAGCAGCGAGCTGTTTCAATTGGGATCGATGCGCGTTATCAGGTCGCCCTGTACGAGCTTGTCCAACACGTCGTATCCGCGAATCACCCTGGCGAACACCGTGTAGTGACCGTCGAGGTGCGGCTGCGGCGAGTGGGTTATGAAATACTGGCTGCCGCCCGTATCGGGTCCCGACAGCGCCATGCCGACCGCTCCGCGCTCGTAGCGGTGGCGATTCATCTCGTCACGTATCGCGTAACCGGGACCACCATTTCCATCATCACGTGGGTCTCCATCCTGGGCAACGAAGTTTGGAACCACTCGGTGAAAGCGGGTGTTGCGATAGTATCCAGACCGCGCGAGGCTGAGAAAGTTCCATACGGTGATCGGTGCATCGGTGCCGAAGAGCTCGAGCCGGATGGATCCACGTACGGTGTTGATGGTCGCGTTCATCGACTTCCCGACGTACGCCGGCATCACGATCGTGCGTACCACTACTTCGTACCATCCAATCGGCCTGGGTGTGGCTGCGACGTTTCCCCACCTCGACCAGACGGGGATCGTTTTACCAGCGGCCCGTTCGAGGGGATCCCCCGGCACGGGTGTTCCGGCGAGCTGAGCGCGCCAGGTGGGATTGAGGGAGCTGCTGTCCTTTTTCCAGAGAGCGGCGACGTACTGTATCGCCGCCAGCCTCGCGTCGTTCCCCGAATCCCGGCCTGACTGACTGTAGCTGGCGAGGACGGCCGCGAGATCGACGACGGATGGCCGGTCAGCGAGCGCGCCGATTACGGTTGCTCGCACGTAGAAGTCGGGATCCCTCAGTCCGTTCACCATGAGAGTGTGAACGCTGTCCTCGAGCGTCATCGTTGGCGGCGGAGCAAGCGCCGCGTACGCGGCTTCGCGCACTCTCGGATCGGGATCTCGCGTCAGCGGAACAGCGTGCGAGATCGCAAACGCTCGATCGATCGTGTCGCCAGCCGCCGAAGCAACAGCCGCGCGGAGCCGCCAGTCCGGGCTCGACGCCCACTGAGCCAGCTCTGCTGGCCGCAGACCAGCTCTCGCGGCTGATGCCAGCAGCGACGAGCGATACGCGATCGATGTGTCGGCCGCCCACAATGCGGGAAATTCGGTGGCGTCTTTTGACAGGACGGTTCCGAAGCTCTGCGCCGCCGCGATTCTCACGTTCGGGTCATAGTCTCGTGTCGCGTAGATCAGCGATGGCTTCGCCAGCGGACCGTACGTGCCGAGAGATCGGACGGCGTTGATACGGACGTGCGGATCGACATTACCAACGAGCCGGGCAAGGACGGCGAACGCCTTCGGGCCAAGCGAATCCCCCGCGGCCGATTTCGCAATTCCACGCGCGATCTCGGCGCGGGCGCGCTGATTTCCGCTGAGCGCGTCGGTGTACGGCGCCGACATCTCGACCGACCGGTCGGAATTCTCTGGTCTCGCGCTCAATGCCGGCGACGCCTCGAGGTCGATCAGCTCACGCACGCCACCAGGCGCGCGCGGGCGTGCAATCGCGTACGATGCCGCCCACACGACTGAGGGCTGCCCCTCTTTCAAATATGGACTGATCTCAGCGAGAGGCACCGGACGCAGCTTCGACGCTGCGAGCAGTAACTGAATGGCCGTGTCGTGATCGTGACCGCTTCTGAGCGCCGTCGTGATTGCCGTGCGCGCGGGAGCGCCGATCTCTCCCAATGCC
>JBGPHO010000357.1:0-2733 GCA_041484425.1 Gemmatimonadaceae bacterium | reverse complement strand
CCAGCAGATCGTCAGCCGCACCGACGTCGCCGCGTGCGACAAGTGCGGTGGCGAGGTGCGGCAGGACGAGGATGTGCTCGACACCTGGTTCTCGTCGTGGCTATTCCCCATCTCGACGCTCGGCTGGCCCGACAAGAGCTCCGCCGCGCTCGCCGCGTTCTACCCGACCGACGATCTCATCACCGCGCCGGAGATTCTCTATTTGTGGGTGTCGCGCATGATCATGGCCGGATACGCCTTCATGGACGCCGCGCCATTTCATACCGTCTATCTGCATGGGACGGTGCGCGACACCGACCACGTGAAGATGTCGAAGTCGCTCGGCAACGGCATTGACCCGCTCGATGTCGTCGCGAAATACGGTGCCGACGCGCTTCGCTACACCGTGATCGCGGGCATGGGGATGGGCGCGGACCTGATACTCGACCACAAGGATCTCGAGCGCTCGTTCGCGCCCGGCCGGAACTTCGCGACGAAGCTGTGGAACATCGGAAGATTCCTGCTCGTGAACGTCGGCGCTTCGCCGGTGAGAAGCGTCGACGAGCTCCGCGATGACGAGCTGACGCTGGCAGACAGATGGATCCTCGGACGACTCAACGCGACGATTCTCGAGTGCGATGCGGCGCTTGGGCCCGCGCGGCCCGGGAAAGGAAAGTGGCCCCCGTCGGAGCGCTACTCGGGGCTGCGCCTCAGTGAATTCGCCGAGGCCGCGCGCGGCTTCGTCTGGAACGACGTCGCGGACTGGTACCTCGAGACAACGAAGGGCCGCATCGGTCCGTCGGGCGGCGACAGCGAGGTCGCGCGCGCAGTGCTTACCCATGTGTTCGACTTCGCGCTCCGGTTGCTGCACCCGATCATGCCGTTCATTACGGAGACGCTGTGGCAGAGGCTTCCCTTCCCGGTGGCCGCTGACCACTGCGAATTCCTCGCAATCGCCCCATGGCCGATCCCGCATCCGCGATCAAAGGTCGAGAATGACGCGATGTCGCACTTCGACCTCGTTCGCGACGCAGTGACGGCCGTGCGCCAGACCCGGTCCGACTATGCGATCCCGCCCGGGAAATCGATGGACGTGATCGTCCAGTCGCGCACCAATGGGCCTCTGTTCGCGGAACACGCGCCGCTCATCGGGCGGCTCACGCGCGCTACCGTAAACCTTGGCGGACAGGCCGTGGGTGCCGGCGCGGCGCATTCCGTGCTCGCGGACGGGAGCGAGATCATCGTTCCCCTCGGCGGACTCGTCGACCTCACCAAGGAGTGCGGCAAGCTGCGCGCGGAGCTCGCTGAGCTCGAGCTTCAGCTCGAAGCGCTCTCGAAGCGTCTCCGCAACGAAGGATTCACGCGCAAAGCGCCGGCCGCGGTCGTCGAAGGCGAGCGCAAGAAGGAAGAGGAATGGATCAAGCGAGCCGAGCAGCTCGCTGACAAGGTGAAAGCGCTTTGCGGCGGCTGATACCCGTCGCTCTGCTCGCTTCGGCGTGCGCTTCCCCCGGCATGCCTCCCGGTGGACCAGTCGATGTTGCCGCACCCCAGATCGTCAAGATCATTCCCGACTCCGGCAGCGTCGGCGTCAAGCCGAAGGAAGTTTTGTTTCGTTTCGACGAGGTGGTGTCCGAGCGGCCCCCTTCCTCTACGACTCTGGGCGATCTCTTCCTGATCTCGCCTCGTGACGGGGTTCCGGACGCGCATTGGCATCGCGATGCAATCGGGGTAAAGCCGGCGCACGGCTGGCGCGCCAACACGCCCTACACCGTAATCATGATGAGGGGTCTGGCCGACCTGCGAGGAAATGTTCGCAACACTGGAGCCTCCACCTTTTTTTCGACGGGGACAACGATCCCTCACACGAGGATCGTTGGCCACGTGTTCGATTGGGTGTCCGGCTCGCCGGCCAGTGGCGCGTTGATCGAATCGCTCGTGCCGCCTGACACCGTTCACCCGTACGTAGCGCTCGCCGATTCCAACGGCGCGTTCGTCATCGAGCACGTCCCGGTCGCGCACTACACGGTGCGCGCATATGTGGATCGTAACAGGAATCTGTCAATCGATCCGAGCGAGCCGTGGGACAGCCTCTCCATCAATCTTGTGGACAGCGTCCGGACCGATCTCGTGATCTTTACGCACGATACGGTGCCACCGAGGATTCGCGATGTGAGGGCGTTGGATTCGCTCACGCTGCAAGTGGGCTTCGACAAGCCCGTGGACCCGACGCAGACGCTCACCGCCGCCAACTTTGCTGTGATCGCGCCCGATTCGACGCGGGTTCCGATCGTGAGCGCTGGTCCGGCTCCCAAGGATACTGCTGCCGGCGCGAATCCCGCCGGTGTGAATCCAACGGGCGGTGTAAATCCCGGAGGCGCGCCACAACCCGCAGTGGGCGCTCCCGCGCCTCGGCGCGCTCCGACGCCCGGCCGCGCTCCACCGTCTCGTCGAGACACCTCGTCTCGCCGCGACACGTCGCTCGTGGCGAGACCAGTGATGCCGCGCCCAGTGCCGATCAACGAAGCGATCATCAAGCTTCAGCATGCGCTCACGCCAAAGCTCGCGTACCACGTGCGCGTGATAGGCATTCGCGGATTGCTCGGACGAACCGGCGACAGCGAGCGCGGTTACACTCCGCCTGCGCCTCCGCCGCCACGGGTTGCGCCTGCCGCCAAGCCGGGAGCCGTTCCTCCGCCGACTCCACCTCCGGCAAGATGAAGGACTCGAGGCGGGATCTGCCCAGCGTCAATGCTT
>JBGPHO010000356.1:0-2739 GCA_041484425.1 Gemmatimonadaceae bacterium | reverse complement strand
CTTCCACCTTCTCGACGCGCTTTCTGATCGTCTCGCGATACGCGACCTGCGGGCGGCCGATGTTTGCATCGACCTTGAACTCGCGCTGCATGCGGTCGACGATGATCTCGAGGTGCAGCTCGCCCATTCCGGAGATGATCGTCTGGCCCGTCTCCTGATCGGAGTGCACGTGAAAAGTCGGATCTTCCTCGGACAGCTTCTGCAGCGCTATCGCCAGCTTGTCCTGGTCGGCCTTGGTCTTCGGCTCGATCGCGACGTCGATGACGGGATTCGGGAACTTCATCGCCTCGAGAATAATCGGCGAATCCTCCATCGTCATCGTATCGCCGGTGCGCGTGTCCTTGAGTCCGATTGCCGCGGCGATGTCGCCGGCTAGAACTTCCTGGATCTCCTCGCGCTTGTTGGCGTGCATCTGGAGGAGACGTCCGACGCGCTCGCGTTTGTCCTTGGTCGCGTTGTAGACGTAGGAGCCGGAATTCAGGACGCCGGAATAGACACGGAAGAACGTCAGCTTACCGACGAATGGATCAGTCGCGATCTTGAACGCGAGGGCCGCAAACGGTTCATCGTCCTTCGGATGTCGTTCCGCCGGCTCGCCGTTTGGCAGGTGCCCCTCGACGGCGGGGACATCCTCTGGCGATGGAAGGAAGTCGACTACCGCGTCGAGCATCGCCTGCACGCCCTTGTTCTTGAACGCCGCGCCGCAGAGCACGGGCACGATGAATCCACCGACCGTGGAGCTTCTGATCGCGTGTCGGATCTCGTCGTTGGTGAGCGGCACGCCGCGGAAGTACTTCTCGATCAGCGCCTCGTCGTGCGAAACAGCGGCCTCGATTACGTCGTGGCGGGCCTTCTCCATCGCCTCGCGATACTGCTCGGGGACTTCCGTGATCTCGAACTTCTTGCCCAGCGACTCGTCGTCGAAGATGTATTGCTTGCGTTCGATGACATCGATGTGGCCGGTAAAGGCTTCACCGGTTCCAACGGGAAGCTGGATCGGATACGCGTTCTTGGTGAGGCGATCGCGGATCATGCGCATGCAGCGATCGAAATCTGCCCCGACCCGGTCCATCTTGTTGGCGAAGATAAGCCGCGGTACGCGGTAGCGGTCGGCCTGACGCCATACGGTTTCCGTCTGCGGCTCCACGCCGGCAACCGAGTCGAGCAGCGTTACGGCGCCATCGAGAACTCGGAGCGACCGCTCGACTTCAACGGTGAAGTCGACGTGACCCGGCGTGTCGATGATGTTGATGCGGTACTCTATGTCGTTGCGCGTCCAGAACGCCGTCGTCGCGGCGGACGTGATCGTGATGCCGCGCTCCTGCTCCTGCTCCATCCAATCCATCGTGGCGGTGCCTTCATGCACCTCGCCGATTTTGTGGGTCTTGCCGGTGTAATAGAGGACGCGCTCGGTCATAGTCGTCTTCCCGGCATCGATGTGGGCCATGATGCCGATGTTACGATAGCGGTCGAGCGGGGTGTGGCGTGACATGATCTCTGAAAAACTCTCTCTATAGAAGCCGGCCCCAACAAACAGCTGGAGCCAGTGGTCTCAATTCAACAAAAACGCGGGTGGACCGTGGCGTCCCTGAACGGGACCGGTATCCATCCGCTGCCGCCGGGTGCACCCGCAACTGGTTCACGGGTGGGGACTCGAGGCGCGCCGACCGCTTTTGACGCGGGTGCCCGCGCGAGCGGGCTGAATCGGCGATTAAATTTTAGTGTAATGCGGGCGCGGTAAGCTGCGTTCCGCCATAGCCTTGTAAAGCTATTCGCCAAAGACCCTAAGTCAATGGGAGCGGTATCGAAAAAGAAGCTTCGCCCCTTGTGTGGTTTTACTTTGTTGCATAAAGTACTCTACATCGTTACATGAGGTACTCTGCATCACTTCGGACACCTATGCGCGACAACTCAGCAGCAATAACCTGGACCGCCGCTCTCCTCACTTCCGCCATCGGAGCTGCCCTCCTCTTCTCTGCCTGGCCAGGGATCAACTGGGCAATTTGGGTAACCGCGGCCTCGATCTCGGTCATCCTCTCCCGAATCGTGGGTCAGAAAAGGATCGAGTTACCTCTGCTCGTACTGTTGACCTGGGCGACCGTGCTCAGCTTCGGGCTGGCCGTCAGGGACAACGACTCGATCCGGTTCTTCGTCGTGATCAGCGACATGATGCTGCTCGGCCTTGCGGTCATTGCAATCGGCTCCGAATCCTGGAGCGCCCTTTCCGCAAAATTGCTGGCGGTTGTACCGTTCCTGGCGCCATTCCGGGTCTGGCGCGCGACCGCGTACGAAGCGGCGGACGCTCCGCAGTCGATCTCCTCGCCCCGTGCAAGATCGATTATCAGAGGAACTCTGCTGTCCGCGCCCCTCGTTCTGGTTCTCATCGTGCTGCTCGGCAGCGCCGATCCTGTAATACGGTGGGGCACCGACCTGATCTCGGCGTGGCTGCCCGACTGGTCGTTCCCCCCGCGACTGCTGTTCTTCGGTTTCCTGCTCTCGATCACATTGGGCGCCAATTCGATCTCCGCCCGACAGATCGGATCGAGCCTTCCCGGCATGCCGACACTTGCTCGAGCATCAACGATCGGTCTTACGGAACAGCGGATGATGCTCTGGAGCGCCGCAGCCGTCCTTTGGCTTTTTGTGTTGCTTCAGATCTCCTATTTCATTCACCCGCCGCCGGTGGTGATAGATAGCGGCGTTACGTTCGCCGAGTACGCACGCCGCGGCTTTGGAGAG
>JBGPHO010000355.1:0-2773 GCA_041484425.1 Gemmatimonadaceae bacterium | reverse complement strand
GGCGATGGCGCTCGGAGGTCCGACGCCGCGCGTGAATCCCGTGGTGGCTGAGGATGCCCGCACCTGGTGGTCGCAGGCAGACGGAATCTCCTGAGGAAAACATGACCAAACTTTTTTACGATGCAGACGCGGATGTCGGCCGTCTCTCCGGACGGCGAGTGGCAATCATCGGTTACGGCAGCCAGGGGCACGCGCACGCCCTGAATCTGAGAGACAGTGGACTCGACGTCGTCGTCGGGTTGCGCGAAGACTCGCGCAGCCGTGCCGCCGCGAAGGCAGCCGGACTCGCCGTTACGAGTGTCGAGGACGCGGCCGCGGAGTCGCAGATCATAATGCTCCTCACTCCCGACACGGGGCAGGCGCGACTCTATTGCGATCACGTCCAGCGCCACCTAGGCCCCGGCAAGACGCTGATGTTCGCGCACGGATTCAACATCCGGTTCGGCCAGATAATTCCGCCGAAGGGAGTGGACGTCAGCATGGTCGCGCCGAAGGCTCCGGGACACCGAGTGCGTGAGGTGTTCGAGCAGGGCGGCGGCGTGCCGGCGTTGGTGGCGGTGCATCAGGATTCGTCGGGACACGCGCTCGACGACGCGCTCGCATACGCCAAGGCGCTCGGCACCACCCGCGCCGGCGCGCTGATCACGACCTTCGAGGAGGAAACGGAGACCGATCTGTTCGGCGAACAGGCGGTGCTGTGCGGCGGAGTCTCGGCTCTGGTGAAGGCGGGATTCGAAACTCTGGTAGACGCCGGCTACCAGCCGGAGGTCGCCTACTTCGAGTGCATGCACGAGCTCAAGCTGATCGTCGATCTCATGTACCAGGGCGGGCTGAGCTACATGCGCTACTCCGTGTCAGACACCGCCGAGTACGGCGACTACGTAGCGGGCCCGCGCATCGTCGACGACCGCACGCGTGAGGTGATGCGTGAGCTGCTGGCGAACATTCGCGACGGATCCTTCGCGCGCGAGTGGATCGCGGAGAACGACTCGGGGCTGCCGCGCTTCAAGCGCACCCGCTCGGCGGAAACCAAACATCGAATCGAAGATGTCGGACGATCGCTGCGCAGGATGATGACGTTCGTCAACGCCAAGGAAATCCTGCCGGGGGCGGCGAGCGCATGACGGGCGATGACGGCCGCGTCCGGATCTTCGACACCACGCTCCGCGACGGCGAGCAGGCGCCCGGATGCACGATGTCGCTCGAGGAGAAGCTGTCGGTCGCGCACCAGCTCGCGCGGCTACATGTCGATGTGATCGAGGCCGGATTTCCGGCGGCGTCGGAAGGCGACTGGACCGCCGTGAACCAGATCGCGCGCGAGGTTGGCGGAGTCTACGGTCCCGACATCTGTGGACTGGCACGCGCCAACGAGCGCGACATCGAGCGATGCTGGACGGCAGTGGAGCCGGCGGCAAACGCTCGCATACACATCTTTCTCGCTACATCCGACCTGCACATGAAACACAAGCTGGGGATGACGCGCTCGCAGGTCGTCGCAGCGGCAGCGGCGTCGGTCTCTCAAGCCTGCTCGCTCGGCGCCCAGGTGGAGTTTTCCGCGGAGGACGCTGCCAGGTCCGATCCAACGTTTCTTTACGAAGTTCTGACCGCGGCGCTCCAATGCGGAGCGACGACGTTGAATGTCCCGGACACCGTCGGCTACTCGACTCCTGATGAATACGGCGCGCTCGTGGCGGGTGTACGCGACAACGTTCCCGGCATCGAGCGCGCGACGATCTCGGCACACTGCCACGACGATCTCGGCCTCGCCGTCGCGAACTCGCTCGCCGCGGCGCGCGCCGGAGCGCGTCAGGTGGAGTGCACCATCAACGGCATTGGGGAGCGCGCCGGGAACGCGGCGCTCGAAGAGTTTGTGATGGCGCTGCACACGCGCCGTTCGTACTTCGGCCTTCACACGAACATCGAGACGCGCGAGCTCGCCCGCACATCGCGCCTGGTCTCGGAGTGCACGGGCATCGACGTGCCGCCCAACAAGGCGATCGTCGGCGCCAACGCGTTCGCTCACGAGGCGGGCATCCACCAGGATGGCGTGCTCAAGAATCGCCTGACTTACGAGATAATGAGCGCCGAGACGGTGGGTTGGGATGGTGTAGGACTCGTGCTCGGCAAGCACTCCGGACGCCACGCGTTACGTGTGAAAACGGAGGCGCTCGGGTACGAACTGACCGACGAGGAGCTGACCCTGCTGTTCGCGCGGTTCAAGGACCTGGCGGACCGCAAGAAGCTGCTCGACGAGCGGGATATACGTGGATTGATAATCCGGGAGGAAAGCGGGGCCGCGCGGGAGCTGAGCTGAACTGTGCTGGGAAAGGTGGAGACGCGTGGCTGGTTCGGTATTCTCGACCAGAACGGGCCGAGCATCGCTCGTCCCGTTCGAGGGAACGACGACTCTTACGCCAGGGGCGACAGCGACGTCTGAGCTGGCGTCATCATCTCCGCCCCATTCTCGGTGATCGCCATAATATCTTCGAGCCGAATCCCGAACTTGCCGTACTGGTAGATCCCGGGCTCGTCGCTGAACGTCATCCCCGGCTGGAGCACGATCTGGCTCCCCCGCACGAGGTACGGCCACTCGTGACCTTCCAGACCGATCCCGTGCCCGAGGCGATGGCTGAAAGTTCGATAGTCCGGGCCGTAACCGGCGTCGGCAATCACCTTCCGCGCCACGCCATCCACCTCTCCGCACTTCTTGCCCGGTCCCGCGAACGCGAGCGCGCGCCTCTGCGCTTCGTGCACAATGTCGAATACTTTCTGC
>JBGPHO010000354.1:0-2784 GCA_041484425.1 Gemmatimonadaceae bacterium | reverse complement strand
TATCCGCCAACGCTCAGAGACCTGTTCATCCCTCCGCTTCCCGCGCCGGACCGAGTAAAACCGTACCACCTGATCGCCTGGTTCGATGTCGACGAGAAGGGAAACGCGAGGCTGATCTCGTTCAATCCGTCGAGGGATGGTGGTTACAACCGCCGGCTAGAGGAAGTGCTGCGGTCGCTTCGCTTTCGACCCGGAGTTCACGCGGATGGGAGTCCGATGCGGGATACTGTCGATGTTCACTTCATCTTCTGAAGTCTCAGAGGACCTACACCTACGCTGCCGCCAGCTGCCCGCCACTTGCTGGTCGCCGTGCGCTTCACTGCGTCGGGACAGTGGTTGGTGAATTAAGGAACGGCCCTGACGAGCGCACTGTGCTTCTCGCCCGCCGAATCTGTCCCGTCGTAGGCGGCGCGTAGCAACGAGCGGCTTGCGGGCGGCGGGCAGCAGCGTAGTTCTCGGCTGCGTTTAATTGCGATTGTGAGTCAGGCTGTTCCCTAGCAAACCGGCCCGTGCCCGGGTAACTTTTGGCCGCTGTACGGGAGGGCAAACACCGCGAGAAACCGAGCACCAAAGGGAGAGCGTTGACAAGCACGACACCCACGGCCGACACTCCATCGTCGCGCGAGTTCGTCAAGGCGCTGACGCTCACCGACGCGACGATGCTCGTCGCGGGCTCGATGATCGGGTCGGGCATCTTCATCGTCTCCGCCGAGATCTCGCGGACCGTCAATTCGCCCTTCTGGCTTCTCATGGCGTGGGTCGCCTCCGGCGTCGTGACGATCTTCGGCGCTCTCGCTTATGGCGAGCTCGCGGCGATGTATCCCAGGGCCGGCGGCCAGTACGTATTTCTCAGGGAGTCCATGGGTCATCTCATGGGCTTTCTTTATGGCTGGACCCTGTTCGTAGTGATCCAGACCGGTACGATCGCCGCCGTCGCCGTTGCGTTCGGAAAATTCCTCGGAGTACTCTGGCCGGCGATCACGCCCGACCGCTACTCGTGGTTCCCGCAGATGGATTTCACGACCGCCGGCGCTCCGGTGCAGCTCGGCCTGTCGCCGCAGCGGCTGATCGCACTGATCACGATCTGGGTTCTGACCTGGATCAATCTGCGGGGCATCAAGGAAGGCAAGATCGTTCAGACGACGCTGACGATCGTCAAGACCGGCGCGCTGGCCGCGCTGATCCTTCTCGGGCTGACCATTGGCCGTCATCCCGAAGCCATTACGGCGAACTTCTCGAACGGAAACTTCAATCCGGTTGCGTTCGTCCCGGCGTTCGTGATCGCGTTCGGGTCCGCGCTGGTAGGCTCGCTGTTCGCGAGCGACGCCTGGAACAACGTGACCTTCGCCGCGGCGGAGGTTCACTCGCCGCAGAGAAATCTTCCGCGCGCACTCATCTACGGGACGGGACTCGTCTGCCTGCTCTACCTTCTCGCAAACGTCTCCTATCTGAACGTCCTCCCGCTCCACGGAGTCGCGAACGGCGCGACCGTGATGGAACGCGGGATTCAGTACGCGACGCAGGACCGGGTGGCGAGCGCGGTGGCCGAGACGATTTTTGGGGCCGCGGGCGCGTCGATCATGGCGGCGGCGATTCTGATCTCGACTTTCGGCTGCAACAACGGGCTGATTCTTTCGGGCGCGCGCGTGTACTACGCGATGGCGCGCGACAGGCTGTTCTTCGCGAAAGCCGGCACACTCAATCGAAACCATGTCCCCGCCGCAGCGCTCGTAGCGCAGTCGATCTGGACGAGTCTTCTCTGTCTGACCGGCACGTATGGCCAGCTGCTCAACTACGTCATCTTCGCGGCGCTCATCTTCTACGCGCTCACTACAGTCGGACTATTCAGACTCCGCACTCTGCGCCCGGACGCGGAACGCCCGTATAAGGTTGTCGGCTACCCAGTTCTGCCTGCCCTGTACATCATTCTCGCATCGGCAATCGCAGTGATTCTGCTGATCGCGGACCAGACGCGAGCCCAGGCCATTTCCGGGTTCGTGATCGTATTGCTCGGCGTTCCCGTTTATTTCATCTGGCGCAAAGTGGAATCCGCGCCGGCACGCTGAGCACTGAAGCCGGTTCTGCCCGAACCGGCCGCTATTCACCCTTGGAGAATTCAGAATGAATCGGAAGTTTGCAGGAGTTGTTGGTACCCTTGTTCTCGCTCTGTCGCTTTTGGCGGCATTCGCGACTCGCACGTTCGCGCAGGGTGTCGCAGAGAATCGCACTGCCAGCGCCATCGCGGCGTCCGCGACGGGGGCCGCTCAGTCCGTTCCGGTGGAGCACAAGGCCGGGGGAGAGGCGAACCTCATAATTCCCGATCTTTCGCAAGTGAGCTTCCTCGGAGGAATCCACGGGCGGTCTCTTCTCATGGGCGGACTCGTCATCTGCGGGCTCGGGCTCCTGTTCGGCCTCGTGTTCTACGGCCAGCTCAAGCGCATGGCCGTGCACCAATCAATGCGCGAGGTCTCCGAGCTGATCTACGAGACCTGCAAGACGTACCTGATCACGCAAGGGAAGTTCATCCTCATTCTCGAGGTTTTCATCGGCTTCGTGATCCTGCTGTATTTCGGATTTCTGGTGAAACTCGCGCCGATGAAAGTCGCAATCATTCTGTTCTTCAGCTTAGTCGGCATCGCGGGCAGCTACGGCGTCGCGTGGTTCGGCATCAGGATCAACACCTTCGCGAACTCGCGCACGGCGTTCGCGAGTCTTCGCGGCAAGCCGTACCCATGCTACTCGATTCCGCTCAAGGCGGGCATGAGCATCGGCATGCTTCTCATC
>JBGPHO010000353.1:0-2795 GCA_041484425.1 Gemmatimonadaceae bacterium | reverse complement strand
TCGCGCTTGAAGTAGTCGCCGAAGGAGAAATTCCCGAGCATCTCGAAGAACGTGTGATGCCGCGCAGTGTGCCCAACCTGCTCGAGGTCGTTGTGCTTCCCGCCGGCGCGCACGCACTTCTGCACGGTCGTGGCGCGGCGTGAGCCGCCGGGCGGCTGCTCCTGCCCGAGAAACACCTTCTTGAACTGGACCATCCCCGCGTTCGTGAACATGAGCGTCGGGTCGTCACCCGGCACTACCGGGGAACTTGGATGGACCAGGTGTCCCTGTTTCTCAAAGTACGCGGTGAATTTCTTGCGGATTTCGGCGGCGTTCATGCTCGTAATATACGCGTGCCGTTCAGTCGCTTCGACGCCATCTCTGTATGGGGTCGGTGAGGGTGTCCTCTGCGGGAGCTCTCGCCTTCAGCGTCGCCTGGCGGCTCGCTGAACCGCGCCGCCTGACAGCGGCGCTGGCTCCGGCGGCTCCCTCCGAGGACACCCTCACCTCCCTGCACAGTGTCGTAACAGCACGCGCGTCGAAGGTGATTCGCGCCCGTAGACTCTCTCACGGACGGGCCGAGCTTCGCTCGGCGCGCTCACGCGCGACGATCTCGAGGGGAGCGAGGCGCGACGCCGCACGCATGACAATGCCGAGTACTCAATGGGAAGGCGGAGGGAGTCCTCGTAGGCGACAACCCACGAGCGACAGAGAGATCGGTATGACCCACAATGCGAACAGACCCCTAGCCGCGCGTAAAACGTCGGTGGCGCCACGAGCGGGAGCCTGTAGCCGAAGGGGATCCCCTTCGCCGTACCGGAAACGACGGGCGGCTAGCTCAAGCGCGAGACGACAGCGTGCGCGAGTTCGCTGCGTGCGGGAGCGTGACGGTGACGCTCCCGCGCCGTGGAGAGCTATGGTGCCGAAATGCGCTCTTGCTCGCCCTTCGCCGAGGAGTTTAGAGTATGGGAATGGCCGCCGCGACGACGAAGGAATGGACATACGATATGCTCGAGTCGCTTCCCGAAGACGGGAACCGCTACGAGATCATCGACGGCGAATTGTTCGTGACTCCGCCGCCCGCGTTCGGGCACCAGCGCGTGCAGTGGGAGCTGGGCCGACTGATAGCCAACTACCTGGCCCGGTACCCAGTGGGCTACGGTTTCTTTGCGCCGGGGGACGTTATAGTCGATCCGCGAAACGTGGTCGAGCCCGATATTTTCGTCGTCCCGCACGATCTTGTTCAGAAGTCGACATCCTGGAAAGACATCAAATCTCTGCTGCTCGCGGTCGAAATCCTGTCTCCGTCCACCGCGCGCGCGGATCGGCACCGAAAGCGCCTGCTGTATCAGCGATTCCAGGTGGGCGAATATTGGATCGTCGACTCTGACGCGCGCGTGATTGACCGGTGGCGTCCCGCCGATACGCGAGCAGAAACGCTGTCGGAGAATATCGAGTGGCAACCGTCGACCGGGCATCCCCCGCTCACAATCAATCTCGCGGAATTGTTCGCCCGTGCGCACGGCGAGTTAGCCTAACCGCGCACTTGCATCTCTGTATGGGGTCGGCGAGGGTGTCCTCTTCGGGAGCTCTCGTCTTCAGCTTCGCCTGCGGCTCGCTGAACCGCGCCGCCTTGCAGCGGCGCTGGCTGCGGCCGCTCCCTCCGAGGACACCCTCACCTCCCTACACAGTGTCGCAACAGCACGTGCGTCGAAGGCCATTCGCGCCCGCTGACTCTCTCACGGGGACGCCGAGCTTCGCTCGGCGCGCTCACGCGCGACCATCTCGGACAAGGGAGGCGCGACGTTGAGCGCTTACCGAACGATGCACTCGAAGGGGAGTCGGAGGGGGTCCTCGCAGGCGACAACCCACGAGCGACAGAGAGATCGGTACGACCCCACAAAGCGCGACACAACAGGGACCCGCACTACAGTTCGGTGCCGCCACGAGCGAGAGCCTGGAGCCGAAGAGGATCCCCTCCGACGCACCGGCAGATAACCTTGGTCAGGTCAAGCGAGAGACGACTGCCTTAATCTCGTCCAGATCGTACCCGCGGCGAGCGAGGAAAGCGAAGAGGCGGCGGCGGACAACAACGGGCTCGAGATCGCCGAGTTGCGCGAGCCTTTTCCGCGCCACGCGCTCCACGAGCGCGGCGGGATCGATCTCGTCCTGCTCGACGACGTTCGCGATGGCCTCGGTCGCCACATCGCCCTTGATGCCCTTGCGATAGAGATCCTGCGTGAGCCTCCGCTTCGACGCGCCCGTGCTCAGCATCTTCGAGCGCGTGTACTGCTCGGCGAATTTTGCGTCGTTCAGAAGGCCGTTATCGAGAAGGCGGCGGATCACGTCATCCGTGTCCGCCGCCGGGTACTCCTTCTGAATCAGTTTTCGGCGCAGCGCGCTCGAGGCGTAGGGACGCGCCGCCAGCAGGCTCAGCGCGTAGTTGTACGCCGTCGGGCGGGGCCGCGTCAATCCGCCAGCTCGACCTCGACGTCGCCGACCGGAGGCTTGATGCCAAGGACCGTCTTCACCTTCTCCTCGACTTCGGCGAGCAGCGCGGGATTGTCCTTGAGGTACATCTTCGCGTTCTCACGACCCTGACCGATTCGCTGCGCACCGTAGCTGTACCACGCACCAGACTTGTCGATGATTCCCGACTCGGCCGCGATGTCGAGCACGAGCGACACGTGGCTGATGCCCTCGGCGTACATGATGTCGAACTCGGCCTGCTTGAACGGCGGCGCGACCTTGTTCTTCACGACCTTCACGCGGACGTGCGAGCCGATCACGTCCTCCTTCTCCTTGACCGGCCCGAT
>JBGPHO010000352.1:0-2799 GCA_041484425.1 Gemmatimonadaceae bacterium | reverse complement strand
GCGGCGCTGGATGAGATGCCGTCGCCAGTGCGGTGTCACTGGATGAATCTCGCGCCACTCCTCGATGACGACATCCGCGGCACATACAAGAAAATGACCTGCGGACAGCGAGAGGCTGCCGACGCGCGAATCTGGTGGGTCGCTGATCCATTGTTCATGATTCCCGGCAATGAGCGGCGCACGGAGCATTTCTCGCGGGTTCTCCACACAGCGTTGCAGCAGGATGCGGCGAACACTTACGGCTCCACCTGGGGTGGCGACCTCGCCGAATTGATTCTCCGATTCGGCTGGGCGGAGAAGTGGACGCAGGAGCCGTCGCACAGCATGTATTGGGAATCGAAGCCTGCGATCACCGGGCACGAACGTGAGCCCGGGTATCACTTTTTCCTCACGCAGCAGCCGCCTGACAGCCTGGCACTCATCGCCGATTCGGTGTTCGACATTTACCAGTTCCCGCCGCGCGAGCAATACGCGCCGGTCTACACGCGCGCCTTCGTGCGGCTGGATGCCCAGGTGGCACGCTTTCGCCGTGGCGATTCCACAAAAGTCGTCGCCGCGTACGATGTGAGCACCGATACGATTTTTGGCCGAAGGAAATTCGCGGCGGCACTGATAGCGATGGGCGACGCGGCAACGGCTCCCTCGAAAACGGAGCTGACGGAGTCGCCGACGAAGAACGTGCTGACGGTATCGACACCATGGAAGGAGCAGCTCATCGGAGTCGAGCTACTGGCGAACGACAGCGCCGGCGCAGCGCGCTGGAGATCCGGGTTCGCCGAGATCCCGCTCGACTCGGGGAAAATCAGTGTGTCGGATCTGCTCTTCGTCGATGGAGAGCCTTCCCTTCCCGGCGATCTGAACGAGGCGATCCCGCGCGCGCACGGCGGGACGACTTTCAGGCGCGACAGGAAAATCGGGTTGTTCTGGGAGCTGTACGGAAGGACACCCGCGGACAGCGCGCTTTCCATCTCGCTTACGATCACTCCGGTGGATGAGGGCCTGCTGAAACGCACTTTCCGCGCGTTGCGGATTGCGCCCAGGGCGTCGCCCCTCAACATCCGCTGGCAGGAGAATGGCGCCTCCGGAGTTTTGTCGGCGAGATCGGTGCTGCTCGATCTGTCTCTCGTCCCCGCGGGGAAATACGCGGTGAAGCTCGAAATCGGGAACTACCCGACGGCAGTGACTTCGCGGATCATCGAGGTGAAGTAAGCCGCAGCTCTTCCAGTCGCCTGGTGATGAACCGCCGCTCCGGCTCCTGAGTGGCCAGCTTCAACGCGCGTTGGTAGGCTGTGATCGCCTCGCTCGTGCGCCCGAGTCGGCGGCAAAGATCTCCGCGCGCCGCGTGGGCGAGGTGATAGTCGGTCAGATCTCCACGCACGAGGATCGCATCGATCAAGGCCAAACCCGCTCCGGGTCCATCGCGCATCGCGATCGCGGCCGCCCGATTGAGTTCGATCACCGGAGACGGATCCGCTCTCAACAGCACGTCATACAGCCCCACGATCTGCGCCCAATCCGTCGTGGCCGCTCTCGATGCTTCGGCGTGTACGGCCGCGATTGCTGCCTGCAGCGTATAGGGCCCGAAGCGATGCGACGTCAGAGCGCTCTCTACCAGCTCGACTCCTTCCTCGATCTGGGCGCGATTCCATAGTGAGCGATCCTGGTCCTCGAGGAGGATCATCTCGCCAGAAGGGGTCGTCCGCGAGGCGTGCCTCGCTTCGTGGAGGAGCATGAGCGCCAGAAGTCCCATCGCCTCCGGCTCCGGCAGCAGCTCCACAAGGAGTCGTCCGAGGCGAATTGCCTCGCCCGACAGGTCCGCGCGCGTGAGCGTCGCACCACTCGAAGCGAGGTAGCCCTCGTTGAAGACGAGATAGATCACGTGCAGCACGCTGTCGAGCCGCACGCCGAGATCGGATCGCGCTGGTATCTCGTACGGGATGCGCGCATCCCTGATTTTTCCCTTCGCTCGCACGATCCTTTGCGCCAGCGTCGGCGGCGGCGTGAGGAAAGCATGCGCAACTTCTTCGGTCGTAAGGCCGCACACCTCGCGCAAGGTGAGCGCGATCTGCGCGTTCGGACTCAGCGCCGGGTGACAACAGGTGAAAATGAGGCGGAGACGGTCGTCTTCCACTCCCCCTTCCCCCTGGTCAGGCATCTCTGTCGCCTGCAGGCGATCGAAAATCGCGCCGTCCGCCGATTCGAACCTCTCGCTCCTGCGCAGCCGGTCGATGGCCTTGAACCGTCCGGTGGAGATCAGCCACGCGCGCGGGTTCGTCGGAATTCCCTGCTCCCCCCACTGTTCCACCGCCGCCGCGAATGCGTCGTGGAGGGCTTCCTCGGCGAGGTCGAAATCGCCGAGCAGACGAATGAGGGTCGCGAGCACACGGCGCGATTCCGAGCGATAGATCGCATCTACCTTGTCGCGCACGTGCGCCGCAACGTTTTCCTCCATTCACTTACGCGTCCGACGGCTACGCGCTGCGCTCAACAATCGGGCGCACCTCGATCGAGCCGGACCGGACCGACGGAATGCGCGCCGCGACCTTGATAGCGTCGTTCAGATCCTTTGCCTCGATGAGGTAGTAGCCGCCGAGCTGTTCCTTCGTCTCGGCGTAGGGGCCATCGGTCGTCGAGACCTTGCCATTGCGCGACCGCACAACGGTGGCCGTCTGGGTGGGTTGAAGCTGATTGGCTCCGACATATTGGCCGCTCTTCTTGATGCTATCGCCAAAGGCCATGTATTCGCCCATGTACTTGTCCTGTACGTCCTTGGGAAACTTCTGCCACTCCTTCTCGTCG
>JBGPHO010000351.1:0-2812 GCA_041484425.1 Gemmatimonadaceae bacterium | reverse complement strand
CACCCCGGTGCCGGGATCATTCGTGAGCACGCGCTCGAGCCGGACGCGCATCTCCGGCGTGCCGTCGGCGACTATGACCTGGCCGGCGTGGAGCGAGTTGCCGATCCCCACTCCTCCGCCGTGATGGAACGACACCCACGACGCGCCGCTCGCGACATTCAGCATCGCATTGAGCAGCGGCCAGTCGGCGACTGCGTCCGTGCCGTCGCGCATGCCCTCAGTCTCGCGGAAAGGCGACGCGACGCTTCCCGTATCGAGGTGATCTCGGCCGATTGCGATCGGGGCTGAGATCTCGCCCGATGCGACGAGGTCGTTGATGGCGAGGCCGAGTCTCGCTCTATCGGTTTGGCCGAGCCAGCAGATTCGCGCCGGCAGGCCTTGAAACTTGATCCGCTGCTGTGCCAGCGATATCCAGCGGCGAAGATGGTCGTCACCCGGAAATAACTCGAGCGCGAGATCGTCCGTCCGCTTGATGTCATTTGGGTCGCCGGACAGCGCCACCCAGCGGAACGGCCCCTTCCCTTCGCAGAACAGCGGCCTGATGTACTCGGGCACGAATCCCGGGATGTCGAACGCGTTGCTGAGTCCGGCGTCGAGCGCGACGGTCCGGATGTTGTTACCGTAGTCGAACGTAACAGCTCCACGCTGTTGCATCTCGAGCATCGCGGTCACGTGCCTCACAACAGATTTTGTCGAGCGCCGCACGTACTCTTCGGGGTTCGCCTCTCTCAGCTCGAGGGCTTGCGCGAGGCTAATTCCAGCAGGGACGTAGCCGTTCAGCATGTCGTGCGCGCTGGTCTGGTCGGTGACGACATCAGGCGTGACCCCGCGCCGCACGATCTCGGGTAGGACATCGGCCGCGTTGCCCAGCAGTCCGATCGAGATCGCTTCGCCCGTGTGTGTTGCGTGCGAGATGATCTCCAGCGCTTCGTCGAGATTCCGCGCCTTGCGGTCGAGGTAGCGCGTCGCGAGCCGCTTCTCGATGCGGGACTCGTCCACCTCGACGATGAGCGCGGCGGCGCCCTGCATTGTCGCCGCGAGTGGCTGCGCGCCTCCCATTCCTCCCAGGCCGGCGGTGAGAACGAAGCGGCCGCGAAGAGTTCCGGCGAAATGCTTGCGCGCGACGGATCCCAGCGTTTCGTACGTGCCTTGCACGATTCCCTGCGAACCGATGTATATCCACGAGCCGGCAGTCATCTGGCCGTACATCATCAGGCCCCTGCGCTCGAGCTCGCGGAAGTGCTCCCACGTCGCCCAGCGGCCGACGAGGTTGCTGTTGGCGATGAGAACGCGTGGCGCGCCAGTGTGCGTGCGAAATACCCCGACCGGCTTTCCACTCTGCACGAGCAGCGTCTCGTCAGCCCCGAGGTTGGTCAGCTCGCGCACGATCGCGTCGAAGCACTCCCAGTTGCGCGCGGCTTTTCCGGTTCCCCCATACACGATGAGGTCCTCGGGACGCTCGGCCACGTCGGGATCGAGATTGTTCATGAGCAGTCGAAGCGCGGCCTCCTGGTGCCAGCCCTTGCATGAGATGCGCGTTCCTCGTGGAGAGCGGATCTCTCGACTCCCTTGTCCGAAGAAATTGATCGTGGCCGGATCGAGCCCAACTTTCAGATCGTTCATGTTACGGTGCCAATGTCGGCGAAACGCATCTCCGAAACGGCGTTGCGAAGCGCCGCGATGTCGCTGCTGAGTACGCGGTCACCCTCCAGCCTCGGAACGATGTCGCGCACGCGTTGGTGTGCGGTGCGCACGCCTTGCCCGGGACGCAGCGGCGCCCTGAAATCGATAGCCTGAGCTCCGCACATAAGCTCGATCGCCAGAATGTTCTCCAGATTGCGAAGCACTCGCCGGGCCTTCCACGCGGCGCCCATTGCCATCGGAACGACGTCTTCCTTGCCGCCGTCGGTGGGAATCGTGTCCACACTGGCGGGATGCGACAGTACCTTGCATTCGCTGGCAAGCGCTGCGGCTGTGACTTGTGCCATCATGAAGCCGGAGTTGACGCCCGCGTCCGGCGACAGAAATGGCGGCAGCCCCTGGTTGAGGTCGGGGTGAACGAGCCTGTCAATGCGCCGCTCCGCCATCGTCGCCATGTGAGTCAGCACGATCGCCAGGAAGTCGAGCGCCATCGCGACTGTGAGTCCGTGAAAATTTCCGCCGCTCAGCGTCTCGCCGTTCTCGAAGACGAGTGGATTGTCGGTCGCCGCGTTGAGCTCTCTCGAAACCGCCTCGTCAATGAAGTCGAGCGCGTCGAGTACCGGTCCGTGCACCTGAGGCATGCAGCGTAGCGCGTAAGGATCCTGCACGCGCGGGTCGCCGTGCCGGTGCGACTCACGCAGCTCGCTGTCCGCGAGCAGGTCGCGAAGGAGCGCCGCAGAACGGGATTGCCCTTTCTGGCCACGGGCATCATGGATTCTTTCGTCGAAGGCGACCGGGGTCCCAAGCAGAGCCTCGAGCGACATTGCGCCCGCCACGTGGGCGGTGCGCCACAGAGCGCGCGCGTGGACGAGCGCGATGAGCGCCACAGCCGTATGGGCCTGGGTTCCATTTATGAGCGTGATCCCTTCCTTCGGCGCGAGAACGACCGGCTTCGCGCCGATCTCACGCAGCAGCATCGCCGCCGAGTCTTCGCGATCGCCCTTGATCAGCGTTCCTTCGCCGATGAGAGCGAGCGCGAGGTGCGCGAGTGGCGCGAGATCACCGCTCGCGCCGACGCTGCCCTGCTCGGGAACCGGCGGATAGACGTCGCCGTTCAGCATCGCGAGAATGAGATCGACGAGATCCGGACGAGCGCCCGAGTAGCCCTTTG
>JBGPHO010000350.1:0-2825 GCA_041484425.1 Gemmatimonadaceae bacterium | reverse complement strand
TGGGATCGTACGGATTGCGCACCTGCCCGGTCAGGGAGCTCGTGCCGTTGCCGCGGTACGCAAAGTCATCGGCCGCGGTCTTGCCCAGCACAATGGCGCCCGCCGCGCGCATGCGCGCGACCTCGATCGCATCACGACTAAGCTTCGCCGGGAATAACCTGTTCCATTCGGCGTTTGATCCCGTGGTGGAAAGGCCGTTCATGTCGTAGATCGACTTCGCGAACACGGGAACGCCATCGAGCGGTCCACGGAGCCTGCCACGCCGCGCGCGGGCGTCGGAGTCCCGGGCTTCGTGCATCGCCGCCCTGGACAACAGGTCGATCGCGTGCAAGGTGCCATTCCACGCATCGATGCGATCGAGCGCTTCCTGGATTACCTGAGCGGCGCTCCAATCAGCACGCGCGCGTCCGGCCTGATACTCGATGATCGTGCCGGCGAGGGGATCGGCGAGGCGCTCCGGCCATCGAATGAAAGGGACGGCAAAGAGCGCACTCAATTCGCGGAGGGCTTCGCGTCGGGAAATGGGCCGGCTCATAGGGCCCAAAAGCTATTGTCGGGTGCAAGGTTCGTCAGGTATCAACGACGAGTATCGGCGGGCGCACGCACCCGGTCGAGGACGAAGCGGATCGCCATGGCGACCAGCGCGGGCTCGTCGTCCTGAATTCCGTGACCACTCCGACTGGTCTCGATGTGAATGCCATTACGCGAACGCCGAAACCATTCATCGTGGAGGGCGCGCCACACCTCATGCCCTCGAGCAGTGCCGTTCACATACCGCGTGGATTCGTCGGAGCGCATGCTGGTCAGGATGGCGATTGGTAAGTCGGGCAACGGTTTGAGGCCAGGTACGGTGCCTTCCGTCTGTATGCTGACGGTTTCCCGGATCTCCGCGGCTTCGGCTCCAGGCGTGAGACTAGCGAGTACGGAGTCGTAATACACACGGAACTCGCGGGGATATGCGCTGTCGATCTTTCCAAATCGCTGCACCTGCTGCTCGTGTGTCCCATCGACGAGAACGATGCCGGCCACCTCGGTCGGATACAGTGAGGTATAGAGACGCGAGATGAGGCTACCATAGGACCGTGCGACGAGGATATAGGGCGGCTTGACGGGAAGGCGATGCAACAGCTCGTGCAGGTCTGCTGCCGCGTGTGGTATAGAGTGGTCCGCTGATCCCGCGTCAGATCGCCCAAATCCCGCGCGCGAGTACGCAATTACGGTCGTGTACTCGGATATCGTGCGCAGCATGGGGAGCCAGACGTCCAGCGAATCGGCGAGGCCGGTTTCGAATACCACGGTCGGACCACCAGCGCCGGCCCGCACGACATCCAGCCGATGGTCACCGACAGAGAGGAGAGTGTGAGTTTGACCACCGGCGACAGCAGCGAACAGAGCCAAGAGAAACAGAGCCTTCGTAATTGGTGATCCACAAGAGTCGCTCAGCATCTACCCCTCTCCGCGCGTTATCTGTGTGAAAGCTGCGACAGTTAAGTTCATACAACAATGTTGATTCAATACCGGGAGATTTCTTGACGCTGCTGGAACGCGCCATCGCAGTCGCTACGGTGACACTCCTCGCGGTTCACACGCGGGCTGAGGCCCAGATCACCCCGTCTTCGAACACCGGCGCGATCACCGGTCATGTGGTCGACTCCGCCAGCAAGACGCCGATTGACCTCGCTAACGTGGACGTAACGATCGCTGGAGCCAAGGCTTCAGCGGCTCGCGCCGCCACCGGCGTCGACGGATCCTTCCGTGTCGAAGGTCTCCAGCCAGGGCGCTATAAGGTGCGCATTCGGGCGCTCGGATACACTCCACGACCGCTACCGCCGGTCGATGTCTCTCCATCGTCATCGAGCATCGACGTTGGAACCGTGTTCCTCAATGCCGCGCCGGTCAGGCTCCAGTCACTCGAGGTAACCGGCCAGAAGCGGGACGTTCAGCTCGCTCCTGACCGGAACACCTACGTCGTCCGCGACATGCCGACAACGCGCGGCGGCACCGCGCTCGACGTGCTGCGCAACGTTCCGTCCGTTGATGTCGACATCGACAACGTCGTTAGCCTGCGTGGCAACTCTGGCGTGATCGTGCAGATCAACGGCCGCCCAAGCCCGATGAAACCGGCGCAGCTCGGCAATTTTCTCGCGCAGCTACCCGCTGATGTCGTCGACAAGGTGGAGGTCGTGACCAATCCGTCGGCACGCGACGACCCTGAGGGGATCGCCGGGATCATCAACATCGTGCTCAAGGAGAAGCCCGAAGCCGGCAAGAGCGGCGGCCTCACACTCGGCGGCGGAACCACGGGCCACGTGGATGTCGGAGGCAACGCTGGTTACGAGCAGGGACCGCTGTCGCTCTACGGCAGCTACGGATTCCTGCGTGATAGTCGGCAGCGGAAGGACTCAATCTTCCGCGAGAATCTCTACCTCGATCCGATGACTTTTCTCGACGAGAATGGGACGCGCACCCAGATTCCGCTCGCGCACACGCTGACGGGCAGCGTAGACTACGCGCCGAGCGCGCGCGATGCGCTCTCTTTTGAGACGGTTTACAGCACGCGAACCGAGGCCGAGACGTATGACGTCTTGTATCGTGACCTGAATGCCACCCGCGATCTGACCGGGCTCAGCGACCGATTTACCCGCGGCACCAATCATGAGTTCAGCTTCGAGTCGGCGCTCTCCTACAAGCACACCTTCGCCGACAAGGGACACAAGTTGTCGAGCGAGCTTCGCTTCACCCGGGACGGCGAAGGCGGCCCGACGAGCATAATTGCGCGTACTCTGGCGGCGGACGGTACGCCCACCGGCACATCTGCTCTCGAG
>JBGPHO010000349.1:0-2831 GCA_041484425.1 Gemmatimonadaceae bacterium | reverse complement strand
GCCGGCCACGAAGTAGGGCGCGAAAATCGTCGTGTGCCATCCCGGCACCAGCGACATGGCGAAGTCGAATGACACGACGGAGTGCACCGACAGCACCAGCGGCGTCGAAAACGCGGCGAGGAAGAGATATGCCCGCGCGAAATGTCGCCATTCGGTGTCCGTATTCCGCCACCCGAGCGAGAGCACGGAGAAGATGCGCTTTCTGATCGGGCTGATGTTCTCCCGGTCCCGCAGCACCGCGATGTCGGGGATCAGCCCGATGAAAAGGAAGGTGCTCGAAATCGTGAAGTACGTGAGGATCGCGAACACGTCCCACACCAGCGGACTCTTGAACTGCGGCCAGATGTAGCGCCAGTTCGGATACGGAATCAGCCAGAAGAACTTCCACGGGCGCCCGAGGTGGAGAATCGGAAAAAGTCCAGCCGTCATAACGGCGAATACGGTCATCGCCTCCGCGCACCGATAGATTGTCGTGCGGAATCCGGCGCGGAAGAGATAAAGGATCGCCGAGATCAGCGTACCGGCGTGGCCGATACCGATCCAGAAGACGAAAGTGATGATGTACACTCCCCACATCACGGGCGGGTTGTATCCGGCGACGCCCAGACCGCTGTAGATCTGGTACATCCATGCCCCGATTCCGGTGAACAGGAAGAACACGGCGACGCCGAGTCCGATGAACCAGGCAACGGTCGGGTGAAGAGTGCCGACGATCTCGCGATCGACCTGCTCGTAATCCTTCACCGCCGGCAGCTGAACGTCTGCCGAGGCGATGTTCGGCCGGCGGGGCTCGTCGCGCGCGGGGATTGGCTGCGTGATGGTCGCCATAGCTATGCGCCCCCCGGTGTGGCAGGCGCCGGATGCTTCACCTTCTTCAGGTAGACAACCGCCGTGAATGTGTTGAGCTCCTCGAAGACGTGGTACGCTCTCGCATCCTTGGCGAGCTGAGTAAGGGTCCAGCTCTCGTCGGCCGCGTCACCGAAAACGATCGCGCGCGATGGACACCCCGCCGCGCACGCCGTCGTGAACTCGTCGGGCTTGAGGGGGCGCTTCTCGGCCGCGGCGCGATTCTCCGCCTCGCGGATTCTCTGCACGCAGAACGTGCACTTCTCCATCACGCCCTTGCCGCGCACGGTGACGTCGGGATTCAGCTGCCAGTTGAGCGGCTCGGGGAACGCGTACTGCGGGCGCGCCGGCTCGCCGTAACCGAACCAGTTGAAGTACCGAACCTTGTACGGGCAGTTGTTCGAGCAGTAACGCGTGCCGACGCAGCGATTGTACACCTGTACGTTGAGACCGTCGGGAGAGTGGTATGTGGCGTAGACGGGGCACACAGGCTCGCACGGCGCATTGCCGCAGTGCTGGCACATCATCGGCACGAAGCGCGTGTCGAAATCGGCGCCGCCGTCTTCCCCACCCTCGTAGTATCGCTCGATGCGGATCCACGCCATTTCGCGACTCCGAAGGAGGTTTGCGCCGAAGCCGGTGCGATCGGGGAAGACCTTTCCAACCTGCCAATCCGCGCCCACGGTTGGGATGTTGTTCTCGGCGTAGCATGCGCTTACGCACGCGGCGCATCCCGTACAGCGCGCGAGATCGACCGTCATCGCCCAGCGGCGCTTGGCCATGCCGCTCCAGTGATTCGGATCGTACATGCCCTTGTCCTTCGATGTCGGATCGCCCTGCTCGCCCTGAGCATCATTCGCGACCGGCGAGCGAAGGCCCGGGAGGAACTGGTGCGGCGCGTCTCCGGGCATTTCCTCGTTGCGCTCCGCGCCACCTTCCGCACGCTCCCCTGCCGCCAGCTCCGCGCTCGGTGCGACCCCCGCCGCATTCGAAGCCCCGGTGTCGTGGCCGGGTCTTCCCGCCTGGAGATCCGCGATCGCAATCGCCTGACCGATTCCGCGCCCGTGCTGGCGCGCTGATCCTTCGGTGGTAACGATTTGCGCGTAGCCGCCGGCCTTGGAGACGTTGGCCTTGGTCGAAACGAACGCCACTCCGCCGGCGCGGTCTTCGGCCACCGGAAGAATCTCTAACGGATTGAATCCTGCTTTCGCGTATCTACCGGAGTGCGCGTGACCCCTCCCCGTTCCGATGGCGACCGTGTCGCGCTGCGTGCCGGGGTAGCGGAGCACCGGCAGCGTCAGGCTTCCAGCTGATGTCTGCACGGTGACGAGATCACCATTTGCCAATCCCATCTTCTCGGCGGTCGCGGGATTCATCTCGGCGACCGTCTGCCAGCAGATTTTCGTGACTGGATCAGGGATCTCCTGTAGCCACGGCTTGTTTGCGCCCCGGCCGTCGCCAAGGAACGGGTGCGGATAAACCACGAGGTACATGTTGCCGCTCGACTGCTCGATCGGCGTCGCGGCGCGCACCGGTGGAACAGAGCGCGCGGTCGTCGGCTCGCCGAGTGATCCCGACGCGATTCCGCGCGGAAGGGCGGTAGCGAGCCCGGCGGCGCCTCCCGGAAAGCGGCTTATCAACCAGCTCCGGTAGTCGGCCATAGGATAGCGCGCCGCACTCCCCGGGTCTTTCTTCGCCGCCGCGATCAGCACGTCGGATGTCGCGCGAGTGTCGAACACGGGATCCATCGTCGGCTGCTGAAGAGAGATGGTGCCGCGAACCGGCTCGGCGTCTCCCCACTGCTCGAGCGTGTGATGATCGGGAAGAATCAAATCGGCCAGCTCTGACGTTTCGTCGGGATAGCTCGAGAAGCTGACTTTGAACGGCACCTTCGTCATCGCGGCGGCAAAGCCCACCGACTTCGGAAGCGTGAATGCCGGGTTGGCCCCACGGACCATCAGCACCGACACGCCGCCCGAGTTCAT
>JBGPHO010000348.1:0-2834 GCA_041484425.1 Gemmatimonadaceae bacterium | reverse complement strand
GGCCCCCATGCTCGTGCCGATCACGATGTCAGGCACGATGCCGAGCGAGTCCAGCATCTTGATCACGCCAACGTGCGCCATTCCCTTGACGCCGCCGCCGGGCAGGACCAGCGCGACCTTGCCCACGCTCGCTGTTGGGCACGTCGATGTAGCTGGCGATTGCGCTCCGCTCCACGCCCAGCATGGAGAAATCAGAACGATGGCGACGAGGGCGCGTGCAGCCGTCGCCAGCGTAACCCTTGAAATCCGGGCGTTCATCGGAACCGTGGTAACGTCAAGACCTGCTTGGTCCGTACTCGTCCCAGAGGGTGGCCATCGCACGCATGCCGAGCCTGAAATTCTCTTCGCTCATCCACTCGTCGGGCGCGTGCGCGTTTTCACCTGGCAATCCAAATCCCACTAACAGCACTGGAGCGCCGAGTATCTGCTCGAAATCTCCGACGACGGGGATGGAGCCGCCCTCGCCGGTGATCACGGGCTCTTTTCCGAACGCCGCGCGCAACGCCCTCCGCGCCGCATCGTAGATCGGCCCATTCAGCTCGGCGCGCCACGGGCGTCCGCCGTGCAGATGCTGGACGGTGACCTTCACTCCCTTCGGTGCGACCTTCGCCACGTGTGCCTTCATCAGCTTCTCGATCTCGGCCGGGTCCTGATCGGGAACGAGGCGGCAGCTCACCTTCGCCATCGCTTTGGCGGGGAGGACAGTCTTCGCGCCCTCGCCCGTGTATCCACTAAGCTGGCCGTTCACTTCGCACGTGGGACGGGTCCAAAGCTTCTCGAGAGTGGTGTATCCCTTCTCGCCGCCGAGCGCATTGACGCCCGTCTCCTTCATGAGAGTCTTGTCGTCGAACGGAAGTGAGCGCATCTGCTTCCGGACCTTTGGATCCCACGTCCGCACTTTCTTGTAGAATCCGGGGATCGCGATGCGGCCATCCTTGTCGTGAAAGGTCGCCAGAATGCGCGCGAGGGCCATCGCGGGATTGACGATCGCGCCGCCGTAAATGCCCGAGTGCAGATCGCTCTTTGGGCCTTGCACGTTGATCTCGAAGTACGCAAGTCCGCGCAGCGACGAGAGAATCGATGGCAGGCCAGGCGCGAACATCGATGAATCGGAGATGACGACCGCGTCGGCCTTCAGCAGGTTCTTCTGTTCCTTGACGAAGGCCGCGAGATGCTCGCTGCCGATCTCCTCCTCGCCCTCCACGATCACGACGACATTTACGGGAAGTTTTCCGCGTGTGGCGAGGTGAGCCTCGAGAGCCTTGATGTGGAGGAAGATCTGGCCCTTGTCGTCCACCGATCCGCGGGCGTAGACCTTTCGATCGCGCACCGTCGGCTCGAATGGCGGCGAGGTCCAGAGATCGAGCGGCTCGGCCGGCTGAACGTCGTAGTGGCCGTAGATGAGAACGGTCGGCGCTCCGGGCGCGTTCCTCCATTCGCCGACGACGACGGGGTGGCCGGCGGTGGGGTATATCTTCGCCGGCACGCCGATTTTGTCGAGAGATGTCTTCACCCACTCTGCCGCGCGCCTCGTGTCAGCGTTGTGGTCCGACTTCGCGCTGACGCTCGGGATGCGGAGAAACTCGAACAGCTCGTTGTGGATCCGCGGGTCGTTCTCGAAGAGAAACTCCTCGAGATCCGCCGGAATGGTTGTGTTGCCGCGAGCAGCTTTGCTCGCACCCAGAACGGCTTTGGTTGACTTGGTCATTGGCTCAGGCTCGTTTTTGTTTTCGTCATCGTAAAAGAGGTGTGACCAGCAGGCAGGATCACCTGGCATGGCTCGTACCCGCTAGTAATCGCATCGCCGTCATTCCCGCGAACGTCGCGGTGAGACACAGGACGACGCTCAGAATAACGTAACCCGTTGCACGCCCGTACTCGCCCCCCTCGATCAATCCCAGCGTCTCGGCGCTGAAGGTGGAGAATGTGGTGAAGCCGCCGCAAAATCCAACTATCAGAAACGCGCGCAGCTCGGGCGAGACCTGCATATTGAGGAACTGGCGCAGAAGTATCCCGATCAGGAAACACCCGGAGACGTTCACGAACATCGTTCCGATGGGGAAGCCGCCCGCGCTCATCCGCTGAACCGCCCCGCCAATTAAATAGCGGAGGAGCGATCCGGCTGCGCCTCCGACTGCGATTAACAGGAAGATCATTTAGGTTGCATTATAGTGGTGGAGAAGGAGGCAAAATGCACGGGCTGAAGGGCGAACGGGTGCTGATGCGGATCCACATCGGCGAGCGTGACAAGTTCAATGGAGAGCCGTTGTACTGGGCCATCGTGCAGCTCCTGCGGAAGCGCCACTACGCCGGCGCCACCGTGACCCGCGGCATCATGAGCTTCGGCGCAAGCAGCCGTGTTCACTCCGCGAAGTTCCTGGAGCTCTCGCTCGATCTGCCGATCGTAGTCGAGTGCGTCGAGACCGAGGAGAACATCACGGCGATCCTTCCCGAGCTGGACAAGATGGTCGGTGGTGGTCTCATTACACTCGAGCGTGTGAACGTGATCATGTACCGCCCCCATGAGGCGAAGGATGAGCGGCCGGACGATTGGTCGCTCGGTGCACCTTCTCCCCAGGTGAATCAGAAGCAATAGACTTGTCTCCGCTACTACAGACAAAAAAACTCCCGCGCGGCATCGAGCCGAACAGGAGTCATTAACCGCGGTGAAGCCAGCGGTGGTTAAGGGCGAACTCCATCGCCACATGTGAATGATAACAACACCGAAGTCGTCTGGCACGACCAATCGCCTCGCCAACGAAACCAGCCCCTACCTCCTCCAGCACGCCGGCAATCCCGTCGACTGGTATCCGTGGGGACCCGACGCGCTGGAG
>JBGPHO010000347.1:0-2841 GCA_041484425.1 Gemmatimonadaceae bacterium | reverse complement strand
GTGTTTGGTGAAGCGGCCGTCCTTATTCTCGAACAGCGCCAACCTTCCACCCCTGCCTGACCCGATGATGAGGTCGTCCGTTCCGTTGCCGTCAACGTCGGACCAGGCTATGCCGGGGCCGAGCTGACTGAGCTTGTTCGCGAGCAGAGGCTGTCGCACGTAGTCGTCGAAGGGGGTCTCGACGTGAGTGTGGTGCAGCATATTCGAAACGTCGGTGAAGAGCGGTGCGACCGAATCGGCGTTTGGAGTCGACTTGGACGAAGGTATCGTGCGTGCACGTGCGCCATTGGAGGCAGGCATCGCGGCGGGGCGCGGCGGCTCCCGAATTTCGTACTCCCGGTTGGCGCGGAGACCGGAGAGAGTAGTCGTCTGACCGTAACGCCAGAGAATCCTTATTGTGAGTGTGTCGGCGCCTCCCGTCGCAAATGAGTAAAGCGGATCGGAGCTCGAAAGATAAAGGCCGCCGACAGTGACTTCCTTCTGCTGCATAGGAAGCTTCCCCGCCATTACCTGAATCTTGGAGCCGACCGATTCCGTATTCGAAGGCAATCCCAGGAGCCGCACGGCCACCCTTGGCGCGCGGGCGTCGTTTCGAAATATGCCCGGCGAATCATTCAGCCGGTTCGTGACCACATCCAGATCCCCGTCGCCATCGAGATCTGCCAGAGCCATCCCGTGGGTGATCGCAGGCTTCGATGCGAAGCCCCACTTCTCTCCGACTTCGGCGAAAGTGAGATCGTGGTTATTGCGGAAGGCGATGTTGTGCAGCGGGAGCTTTGGAAAGAGCTTGAACTCTTCGTGCCACTTCGCTCCCGTGGCCGATGTCTTGATCCGCTCCCAAGTATCGGAATCCATTACATCCCAGACGTGCCCGGTGCCGATTAACAGGTCTTCGTAGCCATCAAGATCGACATCGAGGAAGACCGACGACCACGACCAGTCGGATGCGTCGATACCCGCCGCGCTGGCGATCTCGGCGTAGGTTCCGTTCCCCCGATTGAGGAACATCGTGTTCCGCTGCATCTGCGGACGGTCGTCGATCACACCGATCTGTTTTGGAAGAGGCGTGTGCGTCGGAGTTTGGGTCTTCCGCCGTCGGCTGTCGCGGCTCCGCATGTCAGCGACAAAGAAATCCACGTTGCCGTCACGGTCGATATCAGAGAAATCCATCGCCATCGACGAATTGCTGCTCGAGCGCAGGGCGCGGCGAGGCGCCAAGCGAAATACGCCCTTGCCGTCGTTGATCCAGAACTGATCCGCATCCTCGAAGTCGTTGCAGACATAGAGATCAGGATATCCGTCGCCGTTGGCGTCGAAGAAGCGGGCCGTCAGCCCGAAACGATCAGGCTCATCGGCAAGGGGCTTTCCGTCCTCGTCGAGGAATCTCCCCGAAGTGAAAGGGACGTGCGTGAATTTCCCGTGGCCCTCGTTGAGGTAAAACCAGTCCGGCTCGGCGCGCTGGGTTCGGACAACCGCGCCAAGATCCGGTCGCATCTGAACGCGGTAATGCTCACGGAAGCGGGGACCGACCTCGAAGTGATCGCCTACTTTCCGCACGACCTGGTCGAAGTCGCGCTCCCGCGGAGGGAAAATGTCCAACGCGTCCTTGGCCTTGTAGTTGGCGATGTAAAGATCGAGGTCACCATCACCATCCACGTCCGCAAGCGTCGCTGTCGTGCTTCCACGGTGGGAGGTGAGTCCCGCCGCATCGGTGACTTCGGTGAAATGGCCATGTCCGTCGTTCAGAAACAGGCCGTTGGGGCCCCCGAGAGAAGTCACGAGAAGATCGAGATCCCCGTCCCCATCGATGTCGACAAAGGTCGCACCAAGAGTGTTCCGACCCTTGAGCTCGAGACCGCTCTCGCGAGTGATGTCCTTGAACTTCCAGTTGCCGAGATTCCTGTAGAGCGCGCTTGGCCCGCCCACCCTTGCAAGGAAGATGTCCGCCAGTCCGTCGCCGTCGATATCTCCTAGTGCCACGCCAGAGCCGAGAGCGAGGTTGCGATTCTGAAGCACGGAGTCTTCCGGCACACTGTCAACGAACCGAATGCCCAACTCTTCCGCGGACAGCTCGGTGAATCCTGCCTGATCACCACGCCCTACCGGCAGCTCCCGCCAACGGTAACTGCCCTCGTCGCGCCAGACGACCGGCGGCTTAGCTGATTCAGTCGCGCAACTGTACTGCATGCAGACAATGAGAAGCAAAGGAACCGCGACGCGGATTGTCATGCGGTTTTTCTCGTCTTCAGCTGCGCGATCGCGCGACTGCCGACGCATCGGCCCTGTCGCAGGTCGTCCTCAAGGGCCATGGGGTAACGGATTCCGCCGTAGAGACGCGCTTGGTGAGGCGCTAGTCTATCGGTCGCGGAAAATGAGCGCAAGAAGAAACCGGGATCAGGTTCGTGAACCCAATCCCGGTTTTGTTTCCTTCCGAGTGACTCCGCCTGGCAGCGACTGATCGGCGCCGACGGATCGACCTAGATCTCTTCCGGAACCGCAACAGTCTCCGGCAGTGCGAACTCCGGCTCCGTATCGCTCGCCAGGATCTCGGCGATCGTCGGCTCCGCCGGAAGCTCCGGCGCTGGCGGCACCGGTGCTCCCTCGATCTCCACTTCCTGGTACCGGTACATGCCTGTGCCGGCCGGGATGAGGTGGCCAATGATGATGTTCTCCTTGAGTCCGAGCAGCTCGTCCCGCGCGCCGCGAATCGCAGCGTCGGTGAGAACACGCGTCGTCTCCTGGAAGCTCGCCGCCGAGATGAACGACTGCGTCGTGAGACTGGCCTTGGTGATTCCGAGCAGCAGCGGCTCCGAGACCGCCGGCAGCTCCTTGTGCTTCTTG
>JBGPHO010000346.1:0-2870 GCA_041484425.1 Gemmatimonadaceae bacterium | reverse complement strand
GAAATTCTCCAGGCGGCACGCTATAGCCCGCCGCCACAGCTCATGCAGGCGCCCGATCTCCAGACAGAGGGACAGTTCGATCCCGCCAAGTACCAGCGCTTCCTGGCCAGCCCCCTGGCAAAGCAGAATGGGCTCCTCTTCCAGCTGGAGCAGTACTACCGCACGGAGATCCCCAAGGAAAAGCTGTTCGACCAGGTTGCGAGCGACGTGTACATCTCGGACGAGCAGCTGTGGCGCCGCTTTCAGGACACGAACGACACCGCGCAGGTCTCCTTCGTGGCGTTCGAGCCCGAGCGCATCCCCGACTCCGCCGTTCGCGTGAGCGACGACGAGATCCGCGCGTACTACGACACCCACAAGAAGCTGTTCGACCGCCCGGGCACAGCCAAGGTTTCGGTCATCATCGTGCCGAGAACGGTGAGCGCGGCGGATTCTGCGGCCGTTCGAGCGCACGCGCTCGCGTTGAGGGCGAGAATTCTCGGCGGTGAGAAGTTCGCGGACATCGCGCGCGCCGAATCAGCAGACTCGGTGTCTGCCGCGAATGGCGGCTCGCTCGGCAAGGGTCCGAAGGGAAGATTCGTCGCGCCGTTCGAAACGGCCGCGTATGCGCTCAAGACAGGCGAAATCTCGCAGCCGGTGCTGACGCAGTTCGGGTATCACCTGATCAAACTCGATGCGCGGAAGGGCGATACGATCACCGTGAGCCACATTCTGCTTCACATCCAGCAGAGTGATTCCGTGGCGGCGAAGACGGACCGCCGCGCGGATTCACTGGCGCGCATGGCGGCGTCAACCGACCAACCCGCGAAGTTCGATGACGCAGCGCGCGCGCTGCAGATTCCGGTAATCAGGAGTTCGGTGGTCGAGGGCAACACCCTGACTGTGAATGGGCAGTACATCCCGAGCGTGGGCCCGTGGGCGTTCCAGGGCGCGAAGCCAGGCGAGACGAGTGAGCTCTTCGACGCGGAGGATGGTTACTACCTAGCGCGCCTCGACTCACTCACGCCCGGCGGAGCACTCTCGCTCGACCACGCGAAGCAGGACATCCGCGCTTACCTGCTGCGGAAGAAAAAAATCGACGCGCTGGTCCCACAGGCGGGCAACTTCGCCAAGGTTGCGGCAGCGAGCTCCCTCGAGCAGGCAGCGAAGCTCATGAACCTGAGCGTCGTCAGCACGAAGCCGTTCACGCGCGTGACCGGGGTGCCCGAGCTGGCGCAGGCGCCTGAGGCAGTTGGGGCCGCGTTCACCCTGCCGCTGCACACCGTCAGCGAGCCAATTCGTTCGACCGGGGAAGTTGTGGTCGAGCGCGTCGACAATCGGATTCCCGCGAGTCGCGCCGCGTTCGAGACTCAGAAGGACAGGGTGCGCACGCAGGCAGTGCAGCAGCTCAGGCAGCAGAGGGTGAGGGAGTTTCTCACGAACCTGAGAGCGGTGGCGAAGGTCGATGACAAGCGGAAGCGGGTGGAGGCATCTGCCCGCCGGACGACTCAATAGCTAGCTACTGAGTCGTCTGACAACCCGCATCTGTCAACTGAACAGGCGGGAGGTCCCAGTAGGTAAGTTGGCAGTTTGTTAGTTCACGACGCCGGGACTTGCTTGCGTGGCGTTCGGGGTAGGGTCAACACGCTGTTTTGCAACCCGTGCAGCATCTTGCGTACTTCAACGGTGCGAGACACGAGCGATTCGAAATCGTTGGCCCCAATCAGCTGAAGATCGCGCGCGAACATAAGGTGGGACTCGAGTTCAGAAGCCGAATTCAGCGCGAAGCCAATGAAGCGTGCAAACTCTTTTCCGCTTTTTTGGCCGGTGCCTTCGACAATATTCGTTGGAATCGACATGGCTGCGCGGATCATCTGGTTGCGTAGCGACGCATTATCTGAACCCCGGATCCGGGTCGCGATGCGATGCACGTCCAGCGCGAGAGCGTGTGCTTTCCGCCAGACTTTGAGCCTCTTGAAGTCGCTCACACACTAAACCAGGCGCCGCGACCAGCTCTGGCCAGCATCCTTTTGCGCCCAGTGCAGTCAGTTTGTAGCGCGCCGAGAAAAGTCAGGGCGTAGTGAACTAACGAACTGGCGACTTACCTACTGACGCCTCCCGCCTGTTCAGTTGTAGTTCAATCGAAAACTACAACAACCTCTTCGGCGCCGGCCTCTCTGCCTCTTCAGCAACCCTTCTCCGCTCGAGCTCCGCGCTGGTCAGCCGCGTCTGCGTATCCGAGTCCAGCGTTTGCTGCGTCTCCGAGGTGATGTCGCGCGTCGCCTCGTTGATGTTCTTTCTGAATTCCTTGATTCCCTTTCCCATCGAGCCCGCGATCTCAGGGATCCGCTTCGCGCCAAACAGAAGCAGGACGACTACCATGATAATCAACAGCTCGGGAAACCCCAGATTGCCAAACATAGAAGACTCCTAGAAAAGCGAACGCGCTATGAGGTAAGCCACGAGTACACCCAACAGGCTCAAAAGTGACACATCCAGCGCGATTGGGCCGATGGCAAACTTGAGTATAACCAAATCCACGGGCAGCGGCCCGATGGCGGGGGTAACGCCCGTCGTGAAGAACTCCTTCGCCGCGCCCGGCGGCAGGAACCTGCGGCCCACCTGGGTCAGCAGGCCGCCGGTGATGAACCCCGCCGACAGAACGAGAGCGTGAAAGAGCGCGCTTCGTCCGCTACGGCCCCGTGGTGGTCGCATTTATGAGTGTCTCTCCATGACGTAGGAAATTGACGCTGTGAGCGACCGGCGCGCCACGGTGTCGGGCAAATCCGCTAGCGCCTCATGAGCTTTTTCGGCGTACTCTTCACCGCGCTCGCGCGCGTAATCGAACCCGCCGGTCTCGTCGACGATCCGAACGACTGAAGCGATGTCAT
>JBGPHO010000345.1:0-2884 GCA_041484425.1 Gemmatimonadaceae bacterium | reverse complement strand
GCCCGTTCGCGGAACGTACCGTCGCCGTTGTTCATCATCAGCTGGTTGGGCCAGTAATAAAATGGATAGCCCATCCCCGAGGTGATGAACACGTCCTCGTGGCCATCATTATCGAAGTCTCCGGTGGCGATACCCCAGGGCCACAACGTCTCCAGGCCTGCCTCGATGGCTGTCTCGCTGAATTTCCCCTTGCCGAGGTTGCGGTAAAGAGCGTTGCCGAAGAGGAGGGCATCGTAATTCTCGCCCTGTACCGCGAACTGTCGCCTCTGGGCCTCGACGAATCCTGGGACATCCTCATCCACCGTCGGGCCATTCGGTGAGAGGAACCGTCGATGCTGTGTCTTCGTCGCGATGTCGAAAGAACTGTGGCGCGTGTCGAGCCCCATCCACATGTCCGAGTGCATGTCCACCACGAAGAGATCGAGACGCCCGTCGCCGTCGTAGTCGAACACCTTGGCTCCGATGGCGCCGTGCGGAGTGCGGCCGAGGGTTTCCGCGGTGACATCGGTGAACGTGCCGTTGCGGTTGTTCCGATACAGCTGGCCCCGGCCGAACATGCTCGGCACGAACAGATCGAGGAAACCGTCCTCGTCGTAGTCGAAGACGGCGACGTCACCGGCCCACCCGCGCCCTCGGAGCCCGGCACTCTCGGTCACGTCGGTGAAGGTCCCGTTCCCGTTGTTGTGATAGAGAATGTTGTACTCCACGGGGCTGGTCATGAGGCTTCCGAGGCTGGCCTTGCCCTCGTAGTTTCCGCCCGCGAAGTCGAAGTTGTCGGTGGTCCAGTGCGCCGTGTTGGTGAGGTAGAGGTCCAGGTTCCCATCGTTGTCGTAGTCAAAGAACACCGGCGTCTGCGAGTGCCCGACGTGTGTCAACCCAGCCTTCGCGGTAACGTCTTCGAACGTGCCGTCCCCCCGATTGTGAAACAGCACGTTTCCTCCGCGGGTGCTGGTCACGAACAGGTCGGGCCAACCGTCGTTGTCGTAATCGGCGAACGTGGCTCCGACGGAGATCCGGTCGCCGAGGGCGACCCCCGCCTTTGCGGTGACGTCCTCGAACGTTCCGTTGCCCATGTTGCGGTACAGGGCATTGGTCCCGTGCTGGTTCAGAAAGTAGATATCCTCGCGGCCATCGTTGTCGTAGTCGCCGACTGCCAGGCCCGCGCCGTGATCATAGAGATTGATGCGGAACCGCTCGCCCTGCTCCCTCGTCAGAAAATTCATCCGAAACGTGATTCCGGCTTGTTGAGCGCGTTCCTGAAAACCCGATTCTCCGGGGGTTGCTCCTCCCCTGTTCCGACCCAGGAGAAAATACCCGGCGATCGACACCGCCACGACGACCGTGAGCGCGAGCGCGGCCGCGCGCGAATTGTTTTCGCTTGACATATTCGGCATTCTCCGGAGAAGAAAAACAGCGCGCCCAGTCGAAAGTTAGTCCCGGGGGGCTGAGCGCGACCAGACACCAGACCAATCATCATGACGAACATCATCGAATCGATTCGCGGTGAATACCTCCGGTACAAGGCACTCGCCGAAGCAGCCATCAACCAGCTCGGCGATGCTGAGATCTCGGCTCAGGGTTTGAACGGCGGAAATTCCCTCGCCACCATCTGCTGGCACATTTCGGGAAACCTGCGATCCCGCTTCACCGAATTCCTGACCAGCGATGGCGAGAAACCGTGGCGTGACCGGGAGGAGGAATTTCGGGCGCGAACGCTGACTCGCGCGGAGCTCCTCTCAAAATGGGACCAGGGATGGGACGTTTTGCTCGCCACGTTGGCGTCTCTCACCGACGAACAACTCCAGCTCAGCGTGACCATTCGAGGTCAGCCCCTCAAGGTGCACGAAGCACTTCATCGTTCACTCGCGCACATCAGCTACCATGTGGGCCAGATCGTCTACATCGCGAAATCGGTGCGCGGAAAGGACTGGTCGTACCTGAGCATTCCGCCCGGGAAGTCGGACGCGTACAACCAGGCCCCAACAGGCGAACATGCGGCTGCTCACCAGGCGGCTCTCACCGAGCGGGCTGCCAGGAAGTGACGGCGCAGCTTTCGGCGAATCGTTGAATTCGATGAGCGCTCTGCCGTTGGCGAACCGTAAGCGCCTGGAATCGGTCGACGTCGTACGCGGCGTGATCATGATCCTAATGGCGCTCGATCACACCCGGGATTTTTTCGGCATCCCCGGACAGAATCCCACGGATCTGGCCACTGCCACCCCCGCGTTGTTCCTCACACGCTGGGTCACCCACTTCTGCGCGCCGGTGTTCTTTCTGCTCACGGGCACGGGCGCTTACCTCTCGCTGCGGCGGAGATCTCCGGCCAACCTGTCGGGGTTCCTCTTCAAGCGTGGGATTTGGCTGATCTTGCTCGAGGTCGTGCTGGTCCGGTGCCTCGCCTACCAGTTCAATTTCGATTACCGGGTGACAATGCTACTCGTCCTCTGGGCCCTCGGCTGGTCGATGATCACGCTCTCGCTCCTCGTCCGCGCGCCTGCGTTTGTTGTCACCGCACTCGGCGTTCTCATGATTGCGGGTCACAACCTCTTCGATTCCGTGAAGTCGGCGAGTCCGCTCTGGGCCATCCTGCATTCACCCGGATTCGTCGTGAACACGCCGGAGCACGTAGTGTTCGCGGCCTATCCACTCATTCCGTGGATCGGCGTCACCGCCGTGGGATACGGCCTCGGACAGGTCTACGACTGGGACGCAGATCGCCGACGCGCGTTTTTCCTGCGCCTGGGGCTGGCGCTGTGTCTCGCGTTCCTCGTGATTCGCGGCCTCAATGTTTACGGCGACCCGTCGCGCTGGATGCCGCAGAAGAGCGCGGTGTTCACGGTGCTCTCGTTCCTCAACACCACCAAATACCCACCGTCGCTGCTGT
>JBGPHO010000344.1:0-2888 GCA_041484425.1 Gemmatimonadaceae bacterium | reverse complement strand
CTCTCCAGAACTATTTCCGACTCTACGAAAAGCTGTCGGGCATGACCGGCACCGCCGAGACCGAAGAGACGGAGTTCCACCAGATCTACAAGCTCGGCGTCTCGGTGATCCCGACCAACCGGCCCGTCATCCGCGACGACAGGCAGGACCTCGTCTACAAGACGCGCCGCGAGAAGTACAACGCGATCCTCGAGGAGACGCAGCGCCTGCACGCGCTTGCCTTCCCGGTTCTCGTTGGCACCGTGAGCGTCGAAGTGTCGGAGACGCTGGCGCGCATGTTCAAGCGCGCGGGGATTCCCCACAACGTCCTCAACGCCAAGTATCACCAGCGCGAGGCGGAGATTGTCGCGGGTGCGGGCCAGCCCGGCGCCGTGACGATCGCCACCAACATGGCCGGACGCGGAACCGACATTAAGCTCGGGCCGGGTGTTACCGAATCCAGGCCGTCTCAGCGCATGGACGCGGAGAACCAGCTCGTGGATGTGGTCGAGTGCGGGGGCCTGCACATCATCGGCTCCGAGCGGCACGAGTCGCGCCGCATCGATCGTCAGCTCCGCGGCCGTGCCGGCCGTCAGGGAGATCCGGGCGCGTCGCAATTCTTCCTCTCGCTCGAAGACGACCTCATGCGTCTCTTCGGCTCCGACCGCATCGCCAAGCTGATGGATCGCATGGGCGCGGAGGAGGGCGAGATGCTCACGCACTCCCTCATCACCCGGTCGATCGAGCAGGCGCAGAAGCGCGTCGAGCTCCAGAACTTCCAGTCGCGCAAGCGCCTGCTGGAATACGACGACGTCATGAACCAGCAGCGCGAGGTGATCTACTCGCTACGGTCGTTCGCGCTCGAGGGCGGGGAAGAGCTGAAGGCCGAAGCGCAGAAGATGGTCGAGAAGGGTGTGGCCAAGCGCGTCGAGAACATGCTTGGCGAGTTCGACTCGCCGGAAGAATGGGATTTCGCGCTGGTGCGTCAGGATCTTCTGATGCACTACATGCTGGTTGTCCCCGGGTTCGAGGATGGCGTGCTCCCGGCCAGTGAGGACGAAGCGAGGGAGCGGGCGGTCGACGCGGGACGCAAGGCGTTCGAGGACAAGCTTCTCAGTCTCGGAGAGTTCTCCGGCCAGCTGCTCGCAATCGTCATGCTGCATGTGCTCGACGAGAAGTGGAAGGACCACCTCTACGACCTGGACCAGCTGCGCAACGCGATCGGCTACCGCTCGTGGGGGCAGAAGGATCCGCTCATCGAGTACAAGCACGAGGCGTACAGCATGTTCGTGGATCTCATGGATGATATCCAGAACACGTTCACCGAAAGATTCCTGCGGGCGCAGGTCACGTTCGAGGAGCGGCAGGCGCCGCCCCCGCCGATGTATCTGAGCGGTCCGGATCTGGACGGGAATGGGGAGGAGCGTGCTCCGCGGCAGCGGAAGAAGCAGTTCAACGCGCTCGGAGTAATGGAGGAGGTTGACGCCGATGGTGGCGAAGGCTCCGATGCGACTCTGGACATCGCGCCGGCCGAGGCTCCGAGGAAAGGAGCCGCCGTGCGCCCCGACCCGACCGTGCACATTGGGGGAAAGAGCTCGTCGCTGAGCAAGGCGATGGCTGGGGGTGCGATCGGCGGCGTGCCTGGCGTACCGGGTGTGTCTGGCGGCTCAGCAGACTGGAGCAACGTTGGCCGAAATGATCCTTGTCCGTGTGGATCGGGGAAGAAGTTCAAGAAGTGCCACGGCGCCAATCTCTAGTTTGAGATCGCGGCACCTGTTGTAATCTCACCTGGAGTGCGAACTGCCACAGTCACCCTCCGAGATGCACAAGCACCTGTGAGCGCCCGCCCTTTGATCTGAATGAATCCGAGTCTGGTTTCGCGGATGGCTCCCGCAAGAGCCGAAGTCATGGAAGCGAAGTGACCGACGAGCGAATCGCCCCGGTTCGTTGGGGGATACTCGGCACCGCCAAGATCGGCCTGGAGAAAGTCATCCCGGGGATGCGCGGAAGCGCGCTGGCAGAGGTGGTCGCCATCGCATCGCGGGACATTGCAAAGGCGCGGGCAGCCGCGAGCCGCCTGGGTATTCCCCGGGCGTACGGCTCGTATCAGGAGCTGATCGACGATCCCGACATCGAGGCGATCTACAATCCCCTGCCGAATCATCTGCACGTGCCGTGGTCGATTCGCGCTGCCGAGCAGGGCAAGCACGTGCTGTGCGAGAAGCCAATTGCATTGACGGCGCGGGAAGCGCTTCAACTGCTCCAGGCTCGCGACAGGACCGGGGTCCAGATCGGCGAGGCGTTCATGGTCCGGACGCATCCGCAGTGGCTAAAAGTGAGAGAGATCATCGGGTCCGGAAGGATCGGCGAGCTACGCCTGATCACTGGTCATTTCAGCTACTATCGGCGCGATCTGGGCGACATTCGCAGTCGTGTGGAGTGGGGTGGTGGCGCGCTGATGGATGTCGGCTGCTATCCGATAACAATTTCGCGCTGGCTGTTCGGTGACGAGCCGAAAGAGGTGATCGGATTGATCGAGCGCGATCCCGACATGCAGATCGATCGGCTGACATCGGGACTTCTTCGTTTCGAGAGAGGGCAGGCGACGTTCAGTTGCGCCACGCAGCTCGTGCACCATCAGGCCATGCAGATCTTCGGAACGACCGGACGCATTAGTGTAGGGATTCCCTTCAACCCGCCTCCCGGCGACGAATGTCGGATCTTCGTGGACGACGGTCGCGATGTGACGGGCAGTGGAATCGAAACGATCACGTTTCCGCCGGTGGACCAGTACGCCCTCCAGGCGGATCGATTTTCGGAGGCCATTCGCGGCGTCGGCAGTGTCCCCGTCTCCCTCGAGGATGCGATGGGAAACATGGCCGTGATAGACGCCTTGTTTCGATCCGTCG
>JBGPHO010000343.1:0-2893 GCA_041484425.1 Gemmatimonadaceae bacterium | reverse complement strand
CGCCTCGATTCGATCTGATCCGCAACGAGCATTACCAGCCCGCTCTCGAGGAGGGAATGCGACAGCAGCTGGCCGAGATCGATGCGATCGCCAAGCAGACAGCGGCGCCGACGTTCGACAACACCATTGTGGCGATGGAGAAATCGGGCGCGCTCCTCACACGCGTGTCGAAGACGTTCTTCGCAGTCGTCGGGGCCAATACCAATGACACTCTACAGAAGGTCCAGGACGTCGAGGCGCCGAAGCTCGCGGCGCACAACGATGCGATCTACCTCAACGATCAGCTGTATCGCAGAGTGAAGAGCGTATACGACCAGCGGGCGTCTGGCAGTCTCTCGAGCGAGCAGAGGGCTCTGATCGAGCGCTACAACCGCGACTTCGTGCGAGCCGGCGCGCAGCTCTCCGAGGCGGACAAGGTCCGCATGCGCTCACTCAACCAGGAGCTGTCCAAGCTCTCCACCGAGTTTACCAACAAGCTCCTCGCGGGAACAAAAGTAGGAGCGCTGGTCGTCGACAGCGTTTCGCAGCTCGACGGACTCACCGCCGCCGAGATCAACACCGCGGCCGAAGCGGCGAAGGGTCGCGGACTCGCCGGCAAGTGGGTTCTTCCACTTCGCAACACCACGCAGCAGCCGGCGCAGGCGGAGCTCAAGAACCGCGCTGTTCGACAGAAGCTGTTCGATCAATCGACGCTCCGCACGTCGCGCGGCGACAGCAACGACACAAAGGGAATCATCCGCCGCATGGCCGAGCTTCGCGCGGAGCGGGCGCAGCTGCTCGGCTTTCCGACCTGGGCGGCGTACGCCCTGGCGACTCAGGGCGCCAGGACTCCGGAGAACGCAATCAAGCTGCTGACCGATCTCGTTCCTCCGGCAACGGCGAGAGCGCGCGCGGAAGCCGCCGACATGCAGAAGATGATCGACGCCCAGGGCGGAGGCTTCAAGCTGCAGCCATGGGACTGGCAGTACTACTCGGAGCAGGTGAGGAAGGCGAAGTACGATCTCGATGAGTCGCAGATCATGCCCTACTTCGAGCTGAACAACGTGCTGCAGAATGGAGTTTTCTACGCCGCCAACAAACTGTATGGTCTGACGTTCAAGGAGCGGCACGACATCCCGGTCTATCATCCCGACGTCAGGGTCTTCGAGGTGTTCGATGCCGACGGATCCTCGCTCGCTCTGTTCTATTGCGATTACTTCAAGCGCGACAACAAGAGCGGCGGCGCGTGGATGGATGTGTTCGTCGATCAATCACGCCTCACCGGATGGAAGCCGGTCGTATACAACGTCGCGAACTTTACCAAGCCCGCATCGGGCCAGCCGGCGCTCCTCACGTTCGACGACGTGACGACGATGTTCCACGAGTTCGGACATGGACTGCACGGGATGTTCTCGCGCGTTCAGTACCCGACGCTGTCGGGCGCGAACGTCCCTCGCGATTTCGTGGAGTTCCCGTCGCAGTTCAACGAGCACTGGGCGCTCGAGCCCACGGTGTTCGCCAACTACGCGAAACAGTATCAGACCGGCGCGGTCATGCCGCAGGCGCTCGTGGACAAGATCAAGCAGTCGGGCACCTTCAATCAGGGCTTCGCCTTTACCGAGCTCCTGGAGGCTTCGCTGCTGGACTTCGCGTGGCATACGGTGGCGCCGGGCGCCGCGCCGAGCGATGTCGATTCATTCGAGGCCGCATCTCTCGAGCGGTTCAACGTAGCGGTGCCAGAGGTTCCGCCTCGTTATCGCAGCACCTACTTCTCCCACATCTGGGACGGCGGCTACTCGGCCGGATACTACGCGTACACGTGGAGCGAAGTGCTCGATGACGACGCGTACGCGTGGTTCAAGGAGCACGGCGGGCTGACCCCTGCAAACGGCGCGCGGTTCCGGGACATGATCTTGTCGAGAGGAGGCACTGAAGACGCCGCGACTCTATACAGGAATTTTCGCGGCCGCGATCCTAATGTCGATGCGCTGCTGGAGGAGCGCGGGCTCAAAGGGAACTAATCTTCCGCCGATCCGCACGCGTTTGGATTTTGCGCTGCGGCTTGCATCGCTGTATGTGGTCGGCGAGGGTGTTCTCTCCGGCTCCGGGCTCTCGCTCGTTAGTGACCCGAGCGGATCGGTGCGAAACCAAGCATCAGTCGCTCTGAAGGAATATTGGCGCACCGACTGTCGCTCGTGGGTCGTCGCCTGCGAGGACACCCTCGCCTCCCGCATAGATTTGTAAGTGCAGCGGCGCTCCGCGCCGCGGTGCGCGCGCTTCGTTCCCCCCCGGGGACACGGGCTTGCCGAGCTTCGCTCGGCGCGCTCACGCGCAATGTGAGCCGTGGAAGTGCAGGCGCGTGGGACTGTGCGAAATGAGAGCAGGAGAAGTGCGCGGGAAGGAGTGGGGGCAGAGAGGCGACCGGACCCAAGAGTGCGAGCAAAGTTGCGACACCGATGACCGGCCTCGCGACAAACTCAGAGGGAAGGCGGAGGGGGTCCTCGCAGGCGACGACCCACGAGCGACAATCGGTGCGCTGACACACTTTCAGAGCGACGGATGTCAGCGTCAACCGAGATCGTTCGGACCTCCGACGAGCGAGAGCCCGGAGCCGAAGAGGACCCCCTCCGCCGTACCGGCTAAGATCTCTTCGATCGCTTCGACTTCTTCGCAGCCCTCCGCTTCGTAGACTTCTTCAATCCCTTCGATCGCGTCGATTTCGCGGTACTCTTCGGCGGGGGCGCAGATGCGTAGCCTCGGGTCGCCAGTCTGTGCCCGGACATCTCGTAGCCAAACGCGGGCATGTCCGCAACGCCGGTCGCATCGATCCAGTTGTTGTAGAACTGAAAGAGCGAGCAGACGGTTATCGCGTCGTAGAGCGCCTCATCGGACCAGCCGGCCTTGTGCGCCACAT
>JBGPHO010000342.1:0-2902 GCA_041484425.1 Gemmatimonadaceae bacterium | reverse complement strand
GTATGTGGCAGCGATGAAGTCTGACCTGCGCAACATGGCGACCTACGAAGAGCAGTACGCCGCTGACAACAACGGCGCGTACTTTGGTGGAACCGCGACTTCGGCAGTGCCCCTCCAGGGCTTCAGCCCGTCGCAGAACGTGACCGTCGTAATTACGAACGTCGTTGGCCCGCCGCCTTCGTGGAGTGGCACTGCAACGCACTCGCAGTCAGCGAAGACCTGCACGATGATCAACGGTGTGATCGCCTGCGTCTAAAGCTTCAAACGCACGAAAAAAGCGGGGACGGCCTCAAGCCGTCCCCGCTTTTTTGTTCGGAAGATCTCCGCGCTCTGGACAGGCGATCTCAGCCGGCTTCGGTCTGCATCAGCTTCATTTCTTGGGGTCGAGGATGTCTCCTATCTCATGATCCGCGGCCTCCAGATGCAGGCGAGTTTCCCGGTCTGAAGCCCTCGGTACCGCTCGGCGGATGTCGGCGCGCAGCGATACGAGCTCTCCCCTCAGCTGACTCCTCGCATCCTCGAGCAGAGGCGCGGGCGGGGTGAATCCTGGGAACTGTGGACCCGGCGTCGCGACCACCGCGGGCGGGTTCAGCTTTGTGTTGACCTGCGAGAGAAACTGATTCTGAAGCGTTCGCCTATAGGAATCGATTGAAACCCCGGCTTGGGCCAGCTCGGTCCAGACACCCCGCCGCAGATCGTCCAGCATCGACACCAGCGAATAAGCATCGCCCTTGCTGGTTGCGAGCGCTTCATTTTCTATCAGCCTGTTCAGCCTGCCATCGTTGAGAATGCTCGTGAGCACGCGGCCCTGCGCGTTCGTGATGCGCGTGATCATTCCTCCCGCTTCGACGCGCCGAGCAATGGCGGGTTGAATCAGATACGCGGGAGTCTGGAAGACGTTCTCATTGAGGAAGCGCATTGCTTCCTGCTGGCGCACCCGGGAGAGCGGCGTGTATACAGCGCCCGGCTGGCTGCCCGACTTGTACTGTACCGACTCGCCGCCGACCACCGTCGCGACGTGGCCCGCCTCGGTAGCCCACTGTCCGACCGTCCGGTCGTACAGCTCCCTCAGGTCATCGTTGTCTTCACCAGGCCTGGTCGCCGCCGACGCTATGTAGGTCACAACGCGACGGATATTCCTGAACCCGAGTCCCGTCGACTTCACCGGATCCGCATCGCCGACCGCCTCGTTGAGGGTGCCGTATCCCCCTTCGTTGTTCTCGGAGAAGCGGTACCACGGAACGGTGTCCTGCATCCGCGCCCACTGGTCGAGCGTCGGCCTCTCGTCGTCGGCGGATCGAGCTCCCGGAATCGGCGTGTATCCCCACATGATCGCGAACTTGTCGTAGGGGCCAATGCCGGGGACGATGTCCGCGAGCGCGATGTTGTCCTCAGGCTGGGCGACGTAGTTGAAGCGTGAGTAGTCCATGATCGAGGGCGCGTGTCCCATCCGATGCACCCAGCTTGCGCTGCGGACGCTGTCCGCCGGATACGTGGAGCTTCCGATCTGATCGTGACGAAGACCGAGCGTGTGTCCGATCTCGTGCGCGACGACGAACTCGAGCAGCCTTCCCATCAGCGAGTCCGGGAAGGGCAGCGTGCGCGCGCGCGGGTCGAGCGGGGAAGCCTGAGTGAAGTACCAGTCGCGCTGGAGATTGAGGACGTTGTGGAACATGCGGACCGATCCATTCAGGATCTCGCCCGTTCTCGGGTCGCTCACGTGTGGACCCTGTGCGTTTTCGACCGTCGATGGGAGCCAGCGGATCACGGTGTGGCGGACATCTTCCGCGGACCAGTCGGGATCGTTCGCGGGTGGATCCATCGCGAGTATCGCGTTCTTGAATCCCGCCGCCTCGAACGCGGGCTGCCAGTCGAGAATCGCCTTTCTAACCCAGGGCTTCCACTGCTCCGGCGTCGCGGGATCGACGTAATAAATGATCGGCTTGACGGGCTCCGAGAGCGCCGCGCTCGGATCTTTTTTCTCCAGGCGGTAGCGGGAGATGTAGGAACGGTCGGCCGACCGTTGTTCCATGGTCCCGAAATCCACCTGCGCGATCGAGAAGTATCCCAGCCTCTCATCCCACCGCCTCGGCACCATCGGCTTCTCGGGGAGGCGCACGAGGCTCCAGTGCGCGAGCACACTCTGGGCTGGTTGAGGGCCCTGAGCTTGGCCGCCGCCGCCTCCCCCTCCGCCGGCGCCGGGCGTGGGGCTCGGAGTGCCCGTTTGCGTCGCTTCGACCTCGACGTTGTCAGGAAACGCGAGCGCGTTCTCGACGAATGAGCGGCGCTCATCGAGGGTCCCCCGAATGGCCGCGAACTCGGGTATGCTGGTGGTATAAAGCCGCGTCACCTCGATGACGGCGGCACTGTCCGGCCCGTACGACTCCACATTGAACACCGCGATGACGGGTGGATAGTTGGCCGCCTGGACGGCGCGGTAGACCGGATTGCTGCTGTCGGCGACGATCGCGAAGGATGGGGACCGGAGGATGATTCGGTTCCCGCTTCGATCCCACCTCAGGGTCCGCTCCACGAACTGATCGCCACCGTAGTTGCCGAACTGGCCGCCGGGCAGGCGCGGGTTCGCCGCAGCCGCCCTGGTGAAGCGCCCCACGAGAAGCATGTCCTTATTCAGCTCGGTCTTCGGGATCTCGAAGTACAGCTTGTCGTTCACTCTGTGGACGGCGAACATGCCGCGGCGCGTCTTTGCGTCGCGCGTGATCACGCGGCTGTAGGGGCGCGGCTGCGCGGGAGCGTTTCCACCCGCGCGGCCAGAATCACCCCCAGCCCTGGCGCTATCGCCTGACGGTCCCTGTCCGTTGCGCTGGGGAGTGGGGACGGTTTTGGGTTCGGGTGCTCGCGAGCAGGCGCCAACGAAGATGAGTGCGGAGAGAGCGATGGT
>JBGPHO010000341.1:0-2905 GCA_041484425.1 Gemmatimonadaceae bacterium | reverse complement strand
TCTCTCTTCCATCGGCGGCATCGACCGTGCCTCGAGCTGCCACCCCGACACTTCGCCATACTCACCGGGCGGGATTGCGCGTCGCTTCACGCGTCCGACGATGGCACGACCGTCGGCGCCGTCGAATGCCGAGAGCGGTGCGGCGTCGGTCGCTTTGCCGGGCGTCGACACAAGGAGCCACGCCCCGTCCTGGTAGTCCGCGCGCTCCCATCCCCACGGATAGCGCGCGCCGTCGATCGAATCGCCGGGAGCCGCGGCGTAATAGTTTCCCATGGTGGCGGTGCTGATGACGATCGGCGCGTAGGCCGGGTCGCGCAGCAACTTCCATCCCGTCCCTGTGTTCACGAGCGCTGCCTCGACCTGGCTGTCACCCTGGAGGAGGAATCCGGTGCGGTGGCTGAACTGCGCGACCGGACGCGCGGCGCCCCAGTTCCACACGAGTGCCGCGATCACGTTGCGCCCCGCGCGCAGATGGGGCGCGAGGTCGAGGGTCTCGTATCGCCAGTGCGTGACGTCTGACCGTTGTGGACCAGAGGACACCTGCACGCCGTTGACGTATAGCCGGTATCGATTGTCAGCGGACACGTGCACCACGAATCGCGCGGGCACCGTCGCCAGGTCGAACGTGCGTCGCGCGTGGAACACTGTGAAGCTGTCCCCCGGCACACCTGGGGGCGCGATCCAGCTAGCCGGCGACGCCCCGTCGAACACGCGCAGCTCCTGCGCGTCGAGCGGTGCGGAGAATGGCGCGACCGCTGCGAGCGCCGCCAGGATGCGACGTGTTCTCGAGTAAATCACCGGTCTGCTGATCGCCCCCTACACTTCCCTACCTTCAACAACATCCGCGATACGCGCGCGCGGGTTCTGCATGACGGCTTTTGCGGGGCCGTTCCAGATCCTTTCCATCTTCTGCACGAACGCTTCAGCCTCACCGATACTGTCGAACTCCAGATCAATCATCACGTAGTTCGGGTCATCCTGCAGTCGAAGGACCTGATAGCGACGCACGCCCGATCCTTTGCGATCGGCGGGGTCACTGTCAAATGCCAGCTTCCATCTTTCAAAACTCGGGACCGAGTGCTCAATCCTTACAACGGGCATCTATGTTCTCTCTGATAAAAAGCACCGGTGGGTAGCTGAGCACTCGCAACTACACTGCAGCCCGCTGCCCGCCAAACGCTTGCCGCTAAGCGCGGCCAACGTATAGACAGGCCACTGTGGCGTAATTCCCACAATCAACTGCTTGTAATCAGCGCGCCAGATCCCTTACCGCCGACGCCAATGCGCGCACCTTCGAGGCGTCGCTCGAGCCGTTCGCGTCAGCATTCAACTGCGCCGCCAGCGTTCCCAGTGCTCTCTGCCGGTCGTTTGCCGAGCGTCCTTCTGCCGCAGTCAGCTGCTGCCTCACCGACGAGATCCTGCTCGCCCCGAGACCACCGGAGCGCTCGAGCTGATCGACGTACGCCCGCGCCAGCGCGAACGACGGCGGCCACACCAGCTTCTGCTGCCCCTGAGTATTGTAGTAATCGAAGTGAATCGTCTTTGCCGCGTCGATCTCGTTCTGCGAGATGAACGCACTCGGCGCCAGCTCGAAGATGTCGAGCCCGCGAGTGATCTCCGAGCTCACGATCACTCCGTTGTACCAGTAGGCCGACCAGGAGCCACTCAGCTTGAGCGTGGTGTCCGCGGGGCCGCGATCGAAGAAGGCAATCTCGCGCGGGTGCGCGGGGTCGGTCCAGTCGAACACCGAGATGCCTCCCTGATACCATGCCTGTGCCATCACGTCACGGCCGGGAATCGGGATGAGCGAGCCGTTGTGGGCGACGCAATTCTCCACCTTCGTCTGCGGAGCGGGGAGCTTGTAGTAGCTCTTGAACTGCATGTCGTTCCCCGACAAGGTAAAGATCGCGTCGGCGCCCCACTCGCGTGGATCGGTCGCGCGACACTTCGGCTGCATTCCTCCGCCCCACTCGTCGGAGAAGAGAACCTTGGTGCCGTCATTATTGAATGTCGCGGAATGCCAGTACGAGAAATTGGAATCGGCCGCCGCGTTGAGGCGAACCGGATGCGCCGGATCGCTGATGTCGAGAAGCAGGCCGTAGCCACCGCAGGCGCCGCCGGCTCTGCCAATTGCCGGATACAGAGTTATGTCGTGACATTGACTCGGGCCGGGTTGGGGACCGGACGGTGCCGCGGACGCATTCGGGCCGAACATTTTTGCGACAATGTTCGGAAGCTCGCGTCGCAGAGTCGCGCTGTCCGCGGCTGTGGGCGCACCGGTTCCGCCGCGTGCAGTGACAATGGTCTTCAACTGCTCGGCAACGAAAAAGTCGGGTGCGACCTGCTCCTCACCGAACACCACCGCCGTGTAGGCTCCGCGCGCCTTCGCCGTTTCTACGTCCTTTTTGTGCTCGGCGATGTCCAACGCAGTTTCCCCGTGACGGGCGGGCGCCGTGAGTCCCGTGAATATCCGCGGCGAGGTGACGATCGCCGCCTGCTCGGGATGAGCCAGCGGCACCTTGATCACTTCGATACGGAACAGAGCCGAGTTCGGGTCCTTGTCCGGAGAAAGGTTCACGCACCCCGCGAGCTCGCTCGGCGATCGCACCCCGCTTGAGCCGGAGACGTAGACGTAGACGTTCTCGGGATCCTTCGGATCGACGAGCAGACTGTGCGTGTGCGATCCACGGCAGGTCTGCACGTTGCCGACGTTTTTCGGATTGTTGATGTCGCTGATGTCGAAGATGCGAATTCCACGCAGTCGATCCTTGCTGACCGTATCCTTCACACCCTGGGCGCCGCAGTCGACTCTGGCGGCCAGATCCTCGCCCGAGACGAACAACAGATTCCGATACACCGAGACGTCGCTCTGTGATGCCGGGCAGAAGTACGCCGTCTTGAGCAC
>JBGPHO010000340.1:0-2939 GCA_041484425.1 Gemmatimonadaceae bacterium | reverse complement strand
CTCCGGGGGAGTAGGCGAGTCCGAGATCGCGCTGGTTGTTGAGGGGCTTGGTCGGTACTACCGCGATCTTTCCGGGGCGCCCGGATGAGTGGTAGTCGAGGGCATCTTCACGCTTCATTGAACGTGGAAAAATGCCATGTGGGCGACCCAAGTGCCACCCTCGCTGAGAGATAGGACGATCGGGCGCGCTACCTTTTTTGTTCTGGCAGGGTACTTTAAATCCCAGATGATGCTCACTCGCTCGATATTCCGCCGCCCGGTGTGGTGCCTGCGTTTGCTCGCGGCGGTCCTTGCTGTCGCTGGCCAAATCGGAATATCGGGCGCGGCGCTCACCTTGGCGCGCGATGAATCAAGTGCAGTGTCGCACACCGAGCAAAGCGGCATCGACTTGCATCGCGGGCACAACGAAGCCACGTGCGCGGCATGTGCCGCCCTCTCATTTCACACAACGGCGACGTCGGCCGTCTCACCGGTTCCGAGCGCAGTCGTCTCCGGCTGCGATCTCGCTCGCTGCTCCTCGTCGTGCGTCGCCGGTCCGCAACTCCTTCCCAACTCGTGCCGAGCACCGCCCAGAGAATCCTGAACCGTCGTTCAGTGGTTAAACACAATTCTCTGGAGTGCAAATGCATTTTACTCGGCCACCTATCGCGCTGCCGCTTTTTGCCGCGAATGGTCCCGGTGCAGGTCTGGAAACACAAAGGAAGGGAATTCTCCGATTGAGGCGAGGAGTGATCCTCTGCGTGCTGGGCATTTTGCTGCCGGCCGTCACGCAGGGTCAGGTCACGCCAGGCAAAGCCAAACAAGACTCAATTGCGCGAGCCGACAGCATCGCGCGCGCGGATTCCATTGCGCTGGTGAAGCAGCTGGAAAAGGAGCTTGGTCAACAAGCTTCGGACAGCGGTGGCAGCACGCAGGCGGCTGCCTCGCAGGGCCCGCGCGCGACCGGCGGCTACATGAACATCGGGTTCGTCGCGCTCACCGACGCGGGTTGGTCGACGGAGAGCAATGTCGGGGCAATTCAGGTCGGCGACCACGATCCTCACGTGAACGGCTTCTCCATTCCCAACGTCGAGCTTACGCTCGATGGCGCCGTCGATCCCTACTTCAAGGGATTCAGCAACATCGTCTACAAGCTCGACAAGGATGGACAGACAGGCGTCGAGCTTGAGGAAGCGTACGTCCTGACTACATCGCTCCCCGCCAATCTGCAGCTCAAGGTCGGACAGTTCTTCGCTGAGTTCGGACGGCAGAATAACCAGCACCCGCACGCGTGGTCGTTTGTGGACGAGCCCCTCGTCCTGAATCGGATGTTCGGACCCGATGGCCTTCGGAGCCAGGGGCTCCGCCTCTCGTGGCTGCTCCCGACTTCCTTCTATACGGAGGCTCTGATCCTTGTCGCCAACGCCACGGGCGGAACGGCATCGAGTTTTCGCTCGCCCGACTCGCCGGAGATCCACGGTGGCGTAATCGATACCACTCCGGTGCAACACGCGTCGGGACTCCTCTTTGTGCCGCGCATCAACACGTCATTCGATCTGACCGAGACACAAACGATTGTCCTCGGCGCGTCGGCGGCATTCGGCCCCAACAATTCGGGACCTTCGGCCCACACCCAGGTGTACGGTGGAGATGTGTACTGGAAGTGGAAGCCCGCCGCTGCTCAGGCGGGTTTTCCGTTTTTGTCGCTGCAGAGCGAGGCGATGTGGCGCCGGTATGACGCCGCGCAGCGCATAGCTGCTGCGGATCCGGCGGTCACGTTGCCGAGCGAGACGCTGAAGGATCGGGGAGCGTACGCTCAGGTGTTGTGGGGAATAAAGCCGCGCATCGTCGCGGGGCTGCGAGGCGAGTTTGCATCGGGTGATCCGGGCGCATTCGTGTCGGAGGTACGCCGCGATCGGACGCGGTTCTCACCGAATTTCACGTGGTATCCGAGTGAGTTCTCGAAGTTCCGAATGCAATACAACTTCGACGATCGCAAGGGAATCGGCACCGATCACTCGCTCTGGTTCCAGTTCGAGTTCCTGCTCGGCGCACACGCAGCACACAAATTCTAAACGGTAAAAAGGAAATGAAATCAAGGAATCTTCATAAGGCAGCTACCCTCGCGCTCGTCGCGATTGCGGCAACCGGCTCATCTGCGGCGGCGCAGTTACGCGTCGTTGCCACCACACCCGATCTCGCTTCGATCGCGAGAGAGGTCGGCGGGGATAAGGTCAGCGTCGTCGCGCTGGCCAAACCGACTGAGGACCCGCACTTCGTCGATGCGAAGCCGAGTCACATCGTAACGCTCAACCGCGCCGATGCGCTCATCGAAGGCGGCGCCGAGCTGGAGCTTGGATGGCTGCCACCGCTGCTGGAGAATTCCCGCAACGGCAAGATCGCCGCCGGCGCGCCGGGCCGCATCGTGGCCTCCGACGGAATCAAGATGCTCGAAGTTCCCACCAGCTTCGATCGCTCGAAGGGCGATGTTCACTCGCTCGGTAATCCGCACTTTATGATCGACCCGGTGGACGTAAAAATCATCGCCCGCAACATCGCCGATCATTTCGCGCAGATCGATCCGAAATCCGCCGCGACGTACAACGGAAACCTGGCGAGGTTCGACACGAAGCTCGACGCGAAGTATGCCGATTGGAAGAACGAGCTCGCCCCTTATCGAGGCGCAAGGATCGTTACGTACCACAAGGATTTCGTCTACCTGGCCGATCGATTTGGCCTGAACATCGTCGACGAGCTCGAGGCCAAGCCCGGCATCGCGCCCTCCCCGGCGCATCTAGCCGAGGTCATCGGCAAGATGAAAGCAACGAATGCCAAGGTCATCCTCGTGCAGCCATTCCAGAACCGGAAAACAGCGGAGACGGTGGCGCGTCAGACGGGCGCGCTGGTTCTCGATGCTCCGCAGCAGCCGGGCGCAGTCGATAACACCGCGACGTACTTTG
>JBGPHO010000339.1:0-2948 GCA_041484425.1 Gemmatimonadaceae bacterium | reverse complement strand
TCGTCTGCATCGGGGAGTCGCTCGCGACGGCGGCCATCGCCGCCGGATACGCGGCGGACAATCCCCGTTTCGTCTTTGCGACAGCCGGAATTCATCCCCACGACGCCGCTGCGTTTGACGCGTCGCGCGATGTTCCGAAGCTGCGCGAGCTGCTCACACGTTCCGCCGTCGCTGTCGGCGAATGCGGACTCGACTATCACTACGACAATTCTCCGCGTGAAGCCCAGCGCGTCGCGTTCTCGGCACAGATTGCGCTCGCCGGCGAGCTGGACAAGCCGGTCGTCGTCCACACCAGAGACGCCGAAGACGATACCCGCTCGCTCATTCGCGACGCCCGTGCCGACGGCGTCCTCGGAGTCCTACACTGCTACACCGGCTCCCACTCGCTGGCCGAGTTCGCGCTGGATGCCGGGTGGTACGTCTCGTTCAGCGGGATCGTGACCTTCAACAAATGGGCGGACGACGACCTGGTGCGACTGGTGCCGCGGGATCGGCTGCTCGTGGAGTCCGATTCTCCGTATCTCGCGCCCGTTCCGTTCAGGGGGAAACGGAACGAACCGGCGTGGGTCACGCACACGCTTTCGAAAGTTGCATCGGCTCGGGGTGACGATCCTCTCGAGCTTGGGCAGGCTACGGCGGCGAACGCCAGGCGTCTTTTCGGTCTGGCCTTCGACGCTCCCTAGTGTGTAACATTCGCGCTCACGCTGACTCTGCCCGTTTCAAGGCAGCCGACGGAGAAATTGAATGCCACTCAAGAAAATCACGACCGACAGAGCGCCCTCGGCGATCGGACCCTATTCGCAGGGGATCGTCGCCAACGGCTTTCTCTTTACGGCAGGGCAGATTCCGCTCGATCCCGCCGCTGGAAAGATCGTCGAAGGCGGAATCGTCGAGCAGACCGAACAGGTGATGCGAAATCTTCACGAGGTCCTTCGCGCCGCTGGAGCGTCGTGGGGCGACGTTGTGAAGACGACGGTTTACCTCCAGGATCTCGCGCATTTTCCCACCGTGAATGAGGTCTACGGCAAATCGCTCGGCGACGCCCGTCCGGCTCGCTCCACGGTCCAGGTGTCCGCACTCCCTCGCGGCGCCATGGTCGAGATCGACGCCATCGCCGCTGTCTCCTCAAAGTAGCCGGCTGGATCCACGAATGACCACTTCGATAACGGGCGAAGGAACGATCAGGCTCACGACGCTCGCGCGCTGCGCCGGCTGCGCGTCCAAAATGGGTCCGGGCGATCTATCCCGCGCGCTGGCGGCGCTTCCGATCCTGGCGGATCCACGACTGCTGGTTGGCAGAGAGACTTTTGACGACGCCGGCATCTTCCGCGTGTCGGACGATCTCGCCCTCGTCCAGACCGTCGATTTTTTTCCTCCCATCGTGGACGACCCATTCGATTTCGGCCAGATTGCGGCCGCGAACGCGCTGTCGGACGTCTACGCGATGGGGGGCCAACCGCTCACAGCGCTCAACATTGTCGCTTTTCCGACGAGCGACTTGCCGCTCGAGGTGTTGACCGGAATCCTGGCCGGGGGTCAGGATAAAGTTCACGAGGCCGGAGCGGTCATCGTTGGCGGGCACACTGTTGTTGATCCAGAGCTCAAGTACGGTCTGGCAGTGACGGGCCGGGCGCACCCCGATTTTCTCCTCACGAACGCGGGCGCGCGACCGGGCGATCAGCTGGTTCTCACCAAGCCGATTGGAAACGGGATTCTCGCCACGGCGGGAAAGCGAGGGCAGCTCTCGCCGGAATCGGAGCGCGCGATGCTCGAGGGGATGAAGACCCTCAACGGTCCGGCGAGTCGTGCCGCGCTCGCTGTGCGTTCGCGCTGCGCCACCGACATCACGGGCTTCGGGCTGTTGGGCCACATGTCGCACATCGCGCGCGCCAGCAACGTCACGCTGAGCGTCGAACTCGACGCTATTCCCATCTTCCCGGGAGTTCGCGAGGCCGTGCGAGCCCGATTCGTCACCGACGGCGCGAAGAGGAACGCGGAATATCTCCGCGATCTCGTCAACTGGAAGAAGGGAACCGAGGAGGATCGCGCAATTCTCCACGACCCCCAGACCTCCGGCGGGCTCCTCGTGTGCGTCGGTCAGTCGCGAACGCCCGACTATCTTTCACGCGTGGCGGGATCGGTAGTCGTGGGCGAGGTCATCGAACGGGGAGAAGTTGCGATCGAAGTTCATTGAAACGCGTGGGGGTGGATGGGGCCTGGTGGCTTCCGTGATCTTCAAAATCACTGTGACCCTACGTCGTAGGGTCGGGTGGGTTCGATTCCCACACTCTCCCGCCACCCTGCTTGCCGCGGCGCTGCTCTGTCCCGTCCTGCTCGTTCCCCGCGTGTCCGTGGCGCAGCAGCGCGATAGCGCTCGCGCCGGGATCGCCGCCAAGGGGACCATAGCGCCGCAACCCGCGGCAACCGATACGCCGAAGCCGCCAATGTCGCCGCGCCGCGCCTTTCTCAGCTCGCTCCTCATTCCCGGCTATGCGCAGACGGTGTTCGGTCGCGACCACGCCGCGATGCTGTTCGCGGTGATCGAGATCGGGTCACTCGGAATGGCCCGCAAGTCCGCCCAGGATCTCGCGGAGGCGAAGGCATTCGCGAAGGACAGCATCGTTGCCACTTACAAGATTGACCCCACCACCGGCATCGCGATCATCGATCCCAAAACAGGACTCCCTGTTCCTGACACCTATATCGCCAGCCGCTTCACTCCCGATCGAGTCAAGGCGCGCCGAACGCACTACGAGGACTGGATCGCGGCGATCCTGTTCAACCATCTCTTCTCCGGCGCCGACGCGTACGTCGCCGCCAACCTCTGGGATTTCAACGCGAACATCGGCGTCGTGGCCACGCCGAATTCCGCGGGAGTTTACGCGTCGCTGAGACTTAGGTGAGCAACTCCGCGCCAATCGGCGTTTTCGATTCCGGAATGGGCGGCC
>JBGPHO010000338.1:0-2983 GCA_041484425.1 Gemmatimonadaceae bacterium | reverse complement strand
CTGAAAAAGAATCGGTCCCAGTCGGTCGCCGAGCACTGCCGTGTTCTTCAGCAGAAAATCAACGAGATCGGCCGACTGTTCCTTGAGCCGCGCATGATGGGTGATGCGCTGGCTCGCCTTTAACGCGAAGGTGAACGTCTCCGGCACCTGCGCGGCCCATTCGCGCAGCACGTTCTCTTTCGGCAGGCGGTAGAAGGTGTTGTTGATCTCCACCGCCGGAAACCTGGTGGCGTAGTAGCCAAGGAATCCGTCGTCCTTGAGATCAGCGGGGTAGAAGTTTCCTCTCCACTCCTTGAACGCGTAGCCGCTGGTCCCGGCGAGAATCTTCACGACGCCTTGCGCTTGGACTCACCCTTTTCCTTGGTGGGCTTCTCGCCGGCGAGGCTCGCCTTCAGCGCCTGCATCAGGTCGAGCATCTTGGTGTCGGTGCCCGGCGTGATATCAGCCGTAATGTCCTGTCCGTCGACCTTGCGCTGAATGGTCTCCAGCACGCGCTCGCGCACCGTGTCCTTGTACTTGGCGGGCTCGAACGCCTCGTTCGACGTCTGATCGATCAGCTGCTTCGCCAGCTTGAGCTCGGCATCCTTCACTTCTCCGGGGGGAATCGTCACCTCGGTCGTCGGGCGCACTTCGTCGGCGTAATGGAGCTGCTCCATCACCAGCACTCCGTTGAGCGGCCTGAGCAGCACGAGATGCTGCTGTCCTCTCGCTGCGTACTGGCCGAGCGCGGCGCGTCCGGTTTCCTTGAGCGCCGCGGCTAGCAGGCGGTAGGCGCGATCACCGCCCTTGTCGGGCCCGAGGTAGTAGACCTTTTCCATGTACTCGCGATCGACGGTCGCGAGGGGGACGAATTCCAGGACGTCGATGGTGCTCGTCGCCTTTTCCTCCAGCGACTTGAGCTCCTCAGCGGTGAGGACCACGTATTGATCCTTGGCGAACTCGTAGCCTTTTACGGTCTCGTCGCGCGTCACTACCTCATTGTTATCCTTGGGGCAGATGTACTGCTGCTTGAGGCGCGTGCCGCACTTCTTGTGCAGCATGTTGAACGAGATGCTCGCCTTGGATTCGGAGGCCGAGTAGATGCTGACGGGGACCGAGACGAGGCCGAACGAGATCGTGGCGGTGCCTATTGAACGAGCGGGCATGGGTAATTACTGAAAAGGTAGGCGTGCGCAGTACCGGGTTTTACCACGGCATGCGTCACAAAGATTCTTGCGCGGGTAACGCCAACATCCCAATCCTTATGCTGGACACCGAAGGCCGCAAGAGGTAAATGACGATATCGTGGCCAACTCGCACAGCCTCATGAAGGATACCGATGGCATCGGGCAGTAGGCCGGAGGCTCCGGCCGACAACCTCAGTACCTACCGCGCCAAGCGGTCTCCCGACCGGACGCCCGAGCCGTTCGGGCCTGTCTCGCCCGTTCCCGGAAATCTCTTCGTCGTTCACAAACATGCCGCGCGGAATCTCCACTTTGATCTGAGGCTGGAAATGGACGGCGTCCTCCGCTCGTGGGCGGTGCCGAAGGGGCCATCGTACGATCAGGCCGAGAAGCGGCTCGCGGTGAAAGTCGAAGATCATCCCCTCGAGTACGGCGATTTCGAGGGCGTGATCCCCGCTGGGAATTACGGCGCCGGCGGCGTGATCGTGTGGGACCGTGGCGAGTGGGTGCCGCTCGAGCCGTGGCGCGAAGGACTGGAGAAGGGGAAGCTCCTGTTCGAGCTCAAGGGCTACAAGCTCCACGGGAAATGGACGCTGGTGAAGATCAAGAAGTCCGAAAAGGATTGGCTGTTGATAAAAGAGCGAGACGCCTGGATGAAGCCCGCGGGGGAGGCGGACAACTTTCCCGATGAGTCGGTTCTCTCGGGTCTCACTGTCGATGAGATAAAATCGGGCGAGAGCCCGAGCGCCCAGATCCGGAAAGCGCTGGAAGGGGAAGAGAAGGCTATCCGCGGACGCGTGGACGCGAGATCGGTGGAAGCGATGCACTGCGAGACCGAGGACAAGGCGTTCACTCGCGACGATTGGATCTTCGAGCTCAAGCTCGACGGATATCGTTTGATCGCGAGCAAGTCGCACGGCGAAGCGCTTCTACTTACGCGCAATGGAAATGACTATACCAGCGTCTTCCCCGAGATCGCGCGCGCGGTGAAATCGCTGCCGTTCGACGAATGCATCATAGATGGCGAGGTCGTGTGCCTCGATTCGAAGGGAATTCCCAGCTTCTCGCGATTGCAGCAGCGGGGGCGACTCTCGTCGGAGATGGAGATCCGACGTGCCGCAGTGGAGCTGCCGGCAACGTTCTACGCGTTCGATCTTCTCGCGTTCGAGGACTTCGATCTGCGTTCACTCCCGCTCGTGCGCCGGAAGGAGCTTTTGTCGGAGGTGGTGCCAAAGCTTGGGGCGCTCCGGTATCTCGATCACATCGAGGCCGAAGGCGAAGCGTTCCTCGAGCAGGTGACGGCGATGGGGCTCGAAGGAATCGTCGCCAAGAAATCAACTTCACGCTACAGGGGTGGCAGATCGGGCGATTGGCTCAAGATCAAGGCGGAGCGCACCGGCGACTTTGTCATCGTGGGGTTCACCAAGCCCAAGGGGAGTCGCTCTCACCTCGGCGCGCTCCAGCTCGCGGATTGGGTGAATGGCACGCTCGTGTACGCGGGGCGGGTCGGAACCGGGTTCAACGATGAATTGCTGAAGGAGCTGCACGGATTGCTCGATCCGATCGTGCGAAGCAACCCGTTGTGCGCGGGGCCGGTGTACGCGCCAGGAAGCGAGCCGCTCACGAGCGAGCAGATTCCCGAGACGAGCACGACCATCTGGACGGACGCGGTTCACGTCTGCGAGATTCGGTACCGCGAGTTCACACCCGACGGCCTGTTGCGTCACGCAACGTTTAAGCGCCTGAGGACTGACAAGCGTCCGCACGAGTGCGAGCGACAGGGATGGGGCCCACCAGCTGAGAGCTCGGCGTCGGCCAGT
>JBGPHO010000337.1:0-2991 GCA_041484425.1 Gemmatimonadaceae bacterium | reverse complement strand
TTCTGGGTCTCCCCACTCGGTGGTGACAGCGTTCTATACGTGCAATTCAACCAGGTGGCGGACGCCCCGGACGAATCGCTGGCCGCATTTGCCGTTCGCCTTGCGGTCTCTCTCACCGCACGACCGCCAAGAACGGTGATCATCGATGTGCGCCACAACAATGGCGGCAACCTGGCTTTGTTGACGCCATTGGTGACGACGCTCCACAACTATGAATCGAGCCGACGGGACGCGCGGATCTACGTGTTGATGGGGCGCAATACGTTTTCCGCCGCGCAGTTCTTTCTGGGGCGCATGGATCGCGAGACGAGCGCCATGTTCGCGGGCGAACCGAGCAGCTCCCGCCCGAACTTTGTCGGAGAGGAATCGCCGGTGCAGCTTCCGTGGAGTGGCGCAATCGGAAGCATCTCCGACCGATACCACGAGAGCATTCCGGGCGATAAGAGAGAGTGGATCGCGCCGACCATTCGATACAATCCCTCCGCTCGCGACTACTTCGCGAACAAGGATCCGCTGTTGGACCTGGTATTGCTCGACTCGCGGAGACCGCGATGAGAATGCGCGCACTTCACGACTTGGGCGTCGTCGCCGTGCGGGCTACGCGATAATAAGCCCACCAGAGATGCGCCGCGGCGCCGCGGAATGGCCGCCACGCCTCGGCCAACGCTGTCATTTCTTTTATCGTTGGTCTGGACTCGAGCCCGAGCCCGAGCCGAATCGCATCCTGAAGTGCCAGGTCGCCTGTGGGCCAGGCGTCGCTGTGTCCGAGGCAGAATAGCAGGTAGACATCGGCGGTCCACGGGCCAACTCCGTGCAACGCTGTAAGAGTCTTGTGCGCCTGATCGGCGTCCTGTTCGCGGAGTGTCTCCAGGTCGAAGCGCGCGGAGTGGATCTCATCGGCGAGGAGCTTGAGCGTTTTAATCTTCGCAGCGGATAATCCCAGTTTTCCAAGTCGGGCAGTGGTCGCGCGTCGAATGGAGTCGTGGTGAAAAGGTTCGAACGCGGCACTCATGCGACCCCAAATCGCGGTGGCGCTCGCCGTCGACAGTTGTTGCCCGACGATGATGTGCGCGAGACCGGCGAATCCTGGCTCGCGGCGGCGCAATGTGGGCATGCCGGTAGCCGCCAGGATGCGCTGGAGCCGAGGATCCTGCTGCACCAACGCGGCGATCGCGCGTTCGAGGTCAGCCTGGGTCTTAAAGCGACTGGATATCAACTGAATTGTTCAGGCCTTTTTGCGCTTTGCGTTCTCCGCGACCCGAAACTTCACGATCCTGGTGACCAGCTTGAGCGGCAATGGTTCATCTATCGGGAACTGAATCGCCCCTTTGGATGTGTGGTACTTCTTCAATTCAGCTTGAAATTCAACGATCCCGCTCGGCGTAGGATAAAACCCGATGTGGTGTTCGAATGCAGCGAAGTGAACCAGATTCCCATTGTAGTAGAACGTCGGAATTTGATAGCTGATTTTCTCCGTCGCATCCGGAGCAGCTTTCCGAATGGTAGACCTCAATTCCGAAAGGATGCGCTGCACGTCCTTCGGCATGCCCTGGATATACTCATCGATTGTCTGGACCGGGGAGCTCTCAGCCTTCATGGATTTCGACGGAATGATAATTCACCGGATCGAAGTGACGATCACTTCGCGAGGAATTTCCTCACTACGGGCGTAATACGGGCCGCTTCGCATCCGGTTGAAAGGTGTCCGCACGGGCTCGCGACCGAAAGCGTGTCCGCCCGCACGTACCTGGCGAAGGTCGACGCGGCCTCGGCGGTGACGCTATGGTCGTCCCACGAATAAATCACGAGCATTCGAGACCGTACCTGAGCGGCAGCACGGGCCAGATCGCCGCCGAATCTCGCCGCGACGTCCTGTCTTCGGGCGGCGCGAGCCTGCGACACAAAATCCTCCAGGCTCCAGGTAGTGCTGAATCCTTTGGCGCTTTGCGCGACATCGGCGGCGGCGGCAGTGACGCCGGCCTTGTTCACCGCGCGCGGCGTGCGAAGAAAGAGCTCCCACAAGAGGGCGACCTGCGTCCAGACGGAATCATCGGGGACGCCGTGCGTCCGACCGTTCTCTACTACGCTCATCAACGTGGTCAAGAACGTCCGATCAAAAGCTGTCCCCTGAGGTGAGCCGACGACCGGAACGACCGCATCGACAAAGGTCGGATACCTCACCGCCCATTCGAACGCCTGCATCCCGCCCATGGAGATGCCGAGGACGGCGTGAAGACGTGGGAGTTTCAGGACCTCGACGACCAGCCGGCGCTGCGCGTCGACCATGTCCGCGATGGTGAGATCGCGAAACGCAGAGCGTCCCGCGGGCGGTGTATTCGAGGGTGATGAAGAACGCCCGTTGCCGAACGCATCGACGACGACGGTGAAGAACCGCGTCGTGTCGACCCATCCGTTCTCTCCCACCATTCCGATCCAGTCTTCCGAGCGACCGAGCAGCCACGTCGGGATCAGTACGGCGTTCGTGCGGGCGGCGTTGAGGCGCCCGAACACACGGTACGCTATTCGGCAGTTCTGGATTGTTGCGCCGCTCGCAAGCCGGCACGTGCCGAGAGACGCGACTGTTGCCGGAGGGGTCGCACGCGGGACCTGACCGTACGCTGACGTGCCGATTTGTAGCGCAGCGATAGCCGTGACGAGGCGGACGTATCGACGCATTAGTTGTCCCCGCGAGAGTGAGGCTCACTTCAAGTTCGATTGCCTGGCTTGTCGGGCTCAGCGATTCCAGATGGCGCCAATCCCTTGAACAGGAGCCAGAAACTCGTGGCTATCTCGAAGATACCCATAGGCGAATCGAACCACCACAGGTTGACCACCGTGGAGAAACTGGGGGAGATGATGAAAACGAAAGTACACAGCGCGCACCATGCGGACGAGATCACACCCCAGGCAGCCAATCCTCTCGGGATATAGCGTGACTTGAACCAGAGGTAGCCGCACACCGTGGATGCCAATCCATAGAAGAGCAAGCCG
>JBGPHO010000336.1:0-2995 GCA_041484425.1 Gemmatimonadaceae bacterium | reverse complement strand
CGGTTGTCGCGGTCATCGGCGTAAGACTTTCATCGAGCGATCAGATCCCCAGCGAGCTCAGTGCCGTTCATCGGGTGGCGGGCGAGGAAGGCCGCCACACCTAGTGCCACGGGCTCCGGATTCTGCATTTGTAGCAAATGACCGACGCCCGCCACCGTTAGGTCTTCGACCTGAGGAAACCAGGAGTGAAGCCGGTCCGCCACCTCAACCCACAGTGGCTCGGTCTTGGTACCTCGCACCGAAAGGATCGGCTGGTGAATGACTGCGGCTTCCTCAGCCCCGAACTTCCATGCGATCAGGGCCGGGAGCTCGACGCCGAAGAACGTGTCGGCGTCCTTGATTGCCTGAGCGACGCCACCGGGAACGTGGTCTTCGATCACGTCGCGACACGTGTCCCGTTCGAGCCCGCTCACGACGCTCAGAAAACTTTCTACCGCGGTCCTATGATCGCCGGCGCCGTATGCCTCCATCGCAGGGCCTGCTTTTGCGAATAAACCCTGGGCGCCAGGCAGGTTGAGCAACGACGGCTCCAGCATTACCAGCGTGTGAACGCGATCGGGGCAGTCGAGGGCGAGCTGGAGCCCGATCGGGCCACCGCTGGAGTGGCCGACGACGTGCGCGCAACTGACTTCCAGTTCGTCGAGCAGGGCAGCGGCATCCGCGGCGTGGTCCTCTATGCTCACTGGCGGAGTCGTGTGCGTACTACCGCACCAGCCTCGCTTGTGGTACTTGATCAGGCGGTAGCGCTCCACGAGCGGCTTTGCCGACATGAAGGGGCGGAATGCGCCTGCCACGACCGGACTGATGAGCAGCACGGGTTCGCCTGAACCCATTGTCTCGTACTCCAGCTCCACGCCGTTCACGTTTGCAATTTCCATGATACCTCCTCAGTTTCGATTCTCATTTCATCAGGCGTGACAAAGGCGGTTACGGTGGGAATTTCTGGTGTTACGGACGCGCGCGACGCCGCGGCGCAGGGCGACTGGCAACGCGCGTGCGATCTCCTGTTGGAGGCTGATGCAATCCGGCCGCTGGCTGCGCCGGATCTCGCCCTTTTTGCCGACGTTGCGTATGCGGCGGGTCATCTCGATGTCACAATCGACACCTGGGAGCGCGTGTACGCAGAGAGCTTGCGGGCGGGCGATCGCGCCGCCGCCGCGGGCGCGGCTACGCGCGTTGCCCTGCATCTACTGATGGATACGGGGCTGATCGCCCCGGTCCGCAGCTGGATCAAACGCGCCGATCAGCTCCTTGAGAATCAGGACGAGACGCCCGTGCACGCTTGGCTCGCTGTCGTTCGCAACTACGAGCGCTTGCTCTCGGGCAATTTTGCAGAAGCTCGCCGGTGGGCTCGCCGGGCGACGGAAGTGGGCTTGAGGTGTGATCCCGGGGCGGCCGCCATCGGTCGAATCGCCGAGGCGCGCAGCTTCATTCTGGATGGCGAGGTTTCGCGCGGACTCGAGCTTCTGGATGAAGCAGCCGTTGCCATCGTGTCAGGGGAGCTCGATCAGTTCGTCACCGGTTTCGTCTATTGCGAGTTGGTGTGTGCGCTGCAGGCGGTTTCCCAATACGATCTCGCAGAGGAGTGGACTCAAGCGATGGAGCGGTGGCGCCACGGTCACGGCGTAGGCAGCATCCATGGTCGCTGCCGCGTTCACCGTGCCGAAATTCTCCGGCTGCGTGGGTCGACCGGAGATGCGGAGAAGGAGGCGCTGCTGGCATGTGAGGAGCTGCGTCCTTACCTGCGACGAGAGTTCGGCTGGCCACTCACCGAGCTCGGGCGTATTCGGCTTCGCAAAGGGGACATCGAAGGAGCGGACCAGGCGTTTTTCGAGGCCCACCAGGTTGGGTGGGATCCGCAACCGGGCCTCGCCCTGGTTCATCTGGCCCGGGGAGAAGTCGCGCTGGCGGCGGCATCCATTCGCGATGCTCTTGACCATCCGACGACGGTCCCGTCCAAAGAGTTGCCACCCAATACTGAGTTGCGGCGGGCGCCGCTCCTCGACGCTCAAGTGGAGATCGCGGTTGCCGCTGGCGACCTCGCCCGAGCCCGCTGGGCAGTGGGCGAGTTGGAGAAGATTGCCACCACTTTCCAGAGCAGAGCGTTCAAGGCCAGCGCAGCGGCGGCGCGCGGCAACGTTCGGCTCGCCGAGGGCAGTGCGGCTGACGCGCGCTCCGACTTTGAAGTTGCAGTGCGCTTGTGGAACGAGGTCGGCGCTCCGCACGAGGCAGCACTCGCCAGGATGGGACTCGGCCGGGTGTACCAGCTGGAGGCCAATGAAGACAGCGCCCTACGGGAGTTCCGCGCTGCACGATCCGTGTTCGAGCGGATCGGCGCGCTTAAACACGCGGAGCGGGCCGCCCTGGCGTGCAGCGATGTGGCGCCAGAGGGACGCGTTGATATTGAGTCAATTCTCCGGCCGCAGGTCAACGTATTCCACCGAGAAGGGGAATACTGGTCCGTCACGTTCGGTGCGCACACCACGCGCGTACGCGACGTGAAGGGGATACGATATCTAGCGCGACTCTTGGCCGATCCTGGGCGAGAGGTTCACGTGCTCGACCTCGTGAGCTTGGAGGGCGGCCGCACCGCAGACTTCGGGGACTCAGGCCCAATGCTCGACGTTCGAGCGAAAGACGCGTACCGGCGACGGCTCGCGGAGATCGAGGAAGACATCGAGGAGGCGCGCAACCTGGAAGATATCGAGCGTGAGAAACAGGCCGATGCCGAACGCGATTTCCTGGTCCGCGAGCTTTCACGCGCGTTTGGGTTGGGCGGGCGGGATCGATGGGCCGGCTCCCCATCAGAGCGCGCAAGAGCCAGCGTTACCCGCGCCGTGCGGTCGGCGATGCTCCGGATTAACGAGCACGATCCGCACCTTGGCGAACATCTCGATCGCACCATTCGCACGGGTACTTACTGCGTCTACCTGCCCGATCCGCGCGTACCAGTGGCGTGGCAGATTTGATGGCCGTGATATTCGGCGAGCAGGCG
>JBGPHO010000335.1:0-2996 GCA_041484425.1 Gemmatimonadaceae bacterium | reverse complement strand
GCTCCACTATTCAGTCGGTCGATGCGAACACGAAGGCAGTGGTCGCCGCCGTCGGTGGACGCGATGTCATCATCAAACGGATCAAGACCGAGCGGGTGAAAGAGGCCCAGGCCCGCGAGCTCATGCGTTGGGAAGCGGAACAGCACGTTCCGGATGTCGACTCGGTCGAGCTCGACTTTCAGATTCTCGACGAGGACGGCGACAGCAGAGACGAAATGAGCGTTCTTCTCGTCGCGGCCAAGCGTGACCTGGTGGAAGCCAAGCTCCGCATCCTCGCCGAGGCCGGGATCACCCCCAGCTCGATGGACGTGGACGCGTTCGCGCTCCACAACGCCTTCGAGCTCAACTATCCGGACGCGATGAATGGCGCCGTAGGACTCGTGAACATCGGGCATGAGGTCACCAACATCAACATTCTGGACGACGGCGTCCCGATCCTGACCCGCGACCTTCCCATTGGCACCCGTCGTATTCGCGAAGATCTTCAGCGCGAGCACGGACTTTCGGCTGCTGACGCGGAAGCGCTCATCAGAGGGTACGACCGCTCCCCCCAGCTCGACTCGGTGATTCTGCAGCGCACCGAAGAAATCGCCACCGGACTCGAGCGCGCTATCGCGTTCCTGTCCACGTCGCTCAAGGGCGATGGACAGATGAAGGCTGTTTATACCTGCGGCGGTGGATCACGCACGCCAGGACTGACCGAGTCGCTTGGGCAACGCCTGAAGAAGCCGGTCGAGCTCGCCAACCCGCTTGCCATGATGTCGGTAAAGGATGGCGCACTGGAGTCTCTCGTGACCGACGAGGTCGCGCCCCTCCTGATGCTCGCGATCGGTCTCGCCCTTCGTAAGAACTGACCCCGGAGCACTGACACCATGATCGAGATCAATCTCCTCCCCGGGGACGGCAAGAAAAGACGTCGTGCGAATTCGACCAAAGGGCTGAAGTTCGAAATCAGGCCGATGGACCTTTTCGCCGGGCTCGCTGGCAAGATCACCGACAAATACATGCTCGGCGCAGTAGCGTCGGCGGGTGTATGCGGTGCGCTGATCGTCTTCATGTTCATCCATCAGGCGGCGCAGGCCAGCGGACTGGAAGAGCAGGAGACAAAGGCCCTCAAGGATTCGGCCCAGTACAGCACCGTTCTCGTGGCGAAGACAAAGGCGGAAGCGTCGCGCGACTCGCTGTATCAGCAGATCGCCATCATCAAGTCGATCGACGATTCCCGCTATCTCTGGTCGCATCTCATGTACGAGATCAGCAACGCGTTGCCCCAGTACACGTGGCTGACCGAGATCACGCAGACGAGCGCCCCGCGAAGCGCGGCGGCTGTCGACACCCTGAAGAAGGCGGTCGCCGTCGATAGCACGCAGTCGCCCGAGAAAAGGGCTGCGGCAAGGAATCGCGCGCTGAAGGCGAGGTCCGACTCACTGCTTGCTACCGCGAAGGACCTGAAGTTCAAGATCGTCGGTCATACGGTGGACATTCAGGCGCTCACGCGGTTCATGAAGTCGCTCGAGGCGTCGCCATTCATCCAGAACGTGCAGCTTAGCCGCTCCGATCTGGTTCAGGCCGAAGGGAAGGAAGTCACGGAGTTCACTCTCGAGGCGGAGACGCAAGCTCCCCCCGCCTTTGCGATCAAGACAGTTCCACTCGTAGTATCGGCGGTGCACTAACATGGCCTTCAGTCTTGCCAACTTGACCAAGCGGGAGCAGTCGCTGGGCGGCATAGGTGTGGCCGCCGTGCTGCTGCTCGCTGCGTACTGGTACTTCCTTTACAAGCCGAAGGCGCAGGAGCTGGCCGCTACCCAGATACACGTCGATTCGCTCAACAGGAAGAATCAGCAGGCGAAAGCCGACATCGCGACGGGCAGCTTGCAGAAGCTCCGCGCGCAGTCCGCCGAATACGAGCAGAGCCTCAAGGTGATGCGGCAGCTCGTTCCGAGAAGCAATGAGGTGCCAGCGCTGCTCGAGGATATCTCGACGGCGGCGCGCCGCGTCGGACTCGATCTGGCCACTGTCGAGCCCATGCCGGTTCTGCCGGGCGAACAGTTCGATACCTACCGGTACAAGCTCGCCGTGATCGGCGGGTACCACCCGGTTGGACAGTTCCTGAGCAATGTCGGCTCGCTCAATCGCATCATCGCGCCCGTCACGATGGCGATCAAGCTGCACCCTATCGCGGACAAGACGAAGGCCCGTGTGAGGAAGGGTGAATCGCTCATCGATACCGAGTTCCAGGTGCAGACCTACGTTGCTCGTACGACGCCATATGTACCGCCCTCGTCGGTGAAACAGCAATGAAGCGCTCAATCTCTTTCGCGCTGGTCTTTGTAGCGGCGCTGGCGACAGGAGCCTCCGGACAGGCACGCGCCCAGGCCGCGCCCAGGCCGAACGCGAACCCGGCCGCCAAGGGCGCCACGCCGAAGGCGCCGGCGCCTGCTCCTGTCGATACCAAAAAGCCGGCCGCCGCAAGGGCGCCGATTCCGGCCGCCGACACCGCCCCCCGGGTGCTGATCAACCGCGAGGTCTTCGCGTATGACGGCGACGGCAGGCGCGACCCGTTTGTGTCACTTCTGACGACCTCCGATCTCAGGCCCCTCCTGACCGACCTGAAACTGGTTGCCGTGGCTTTCGACCCCAGGGGCCAAAACTCTGTTGCGGTTTTGCGGGATATCACGTCTAAAGACCAGTACAGAGTACGAGTTGGGCAGACGATCGGCAGAATGCGGGTCGCCGCAATTCAGGAGAAAGCTGTGATTTTCACGATTGAAGAGTTCGGCTACAGCCGCCAGGAAATCCTGCCGATCATCGCCGATTCGACCAAAACGAGGCCCCGTCAATGAGCTTTCTCAAGGCGCTGCCAGCAGCGGCGCTCCTGTTCCTGCCATCATCGACAGCGACCGTTCACTCACTCAGTGTAGTCCCGTCGTCCGGGAAGACTGAAGTGGTGATCGGCGTCAACGCTGCCGTGGATGTGCAGGACTTCACGCTCGACG
>JBGPHO010000334.1:0-2998 GCA_041484425.1 Gemmatimonadaceae bacterium | reverse complement strand
GACGACCTGCGCGCGGCGGCCGCCGCCAATCTGGAGCAGCGCGGGGAAGATGTGCCCGCCGCCCGCGAAATCATCCTGGAAGAGGTCCAGAAGTACTGGGACTGGGTGGCGGGCCTGGCGGCTGTGCCGGTCGTCCGGGAGTTTCGGGACGAGATGGACAAGCTGCGGAGTACGGAGCTTGCCGCAGCTCTCAGGCGTCTGGGGCCACTTTCCCCCGAGCAGGCAGAAGCCATCGAACATTTCTCGAGATCACTGATGAACAAGTTCCTGCACGAGCCGAGTGTGCGACTGAAGGCGGCGGCCGCCAATGGACGAGGGCTCGGAGTGGTCGATGCGGCGCGCTATCTGTTCGCGCTGGAGAACAAGCCTGGCTCCGATTCGGGGAAGGGAGATTCGACCGGCAATGACTAAGGTCCTCGTGACGGGAGGTGCGGGCTTCATCGGCTCACACGTGGCCGATCTCTTTCTCGCGAAGGGATTCGACGTGACCGTGGTCGATGATCTTTCCACCGGCAAGCGGGACAATCTTCCGGGCAAGGCGCGCTTTCACGAGATGGGCGTGAACTCGAAGGAATTCGCGCGGTTGGTTCGCGACGAACGGTTCGATGTCGTCGCTCACCTCGCCGGCCAGATCGACGTTCGAAAGAGCGTGGCCGATCCAGTTGCCGACGCAACGATCAACATTCTCGGCACGCTCAATCTGATGGAAGCGGTGAGGCAAAGCGATGCGAAAACGCGAATCGTCTTTACATCTACTGGTGGAGTGCTGTACGGTGACTTCAATACGCCCCCGAACGTCGAGACCTACCCGAAGGATCCGGAGTCGCCGTACGCGATAGCCAAGTTGAGCATCGAGTATTACCTGGCGTACTACGGGCGCGTTCACCAGCAGGACGCCGTCGCCGTGCGCTTCGGCAACGTTTACGGTCCGCGCCAGGACCCACATGGAGAGGCCGGGGTCGTAGCGATTTTCTGCGGGCGGATTCTCAACAAGCGCCAGCTCACGATTTTTGGCGATGGACTCCAGACGCGAGACTACGTCTATGTGGGAGATGTCGCTCGCGCAGTCTGGCTGGCGGCAACGAAGCCGTTGCCGGACAAAGGACGGCTCGATGCGCGCGCGTTCAACATTGGAACCGGTGAGGGCACGAGCGTTCTCGAGATAGCCAAGTTGCTGCAGGCGACGGCGCGCAGCGTCGTGCCGCTCGACTTCGCCCCTCGGCGTCCGGGGGAGCAGCAGGAATCTTTCGTTGATCCCACCAAGGCACGCGAAGTACTGGGTTGGGTTCCAGAGATTGGTCTCGCCGACGGCTTGGCGAAGTCCTACGCATGGTTTGCGCGCGAGAAAGGCGGAGCCATGAGTTGAATTATCTCCTGATGTTCCAGGTCGGCCAGAGGATACCGAGCTCACCGATGGAGCTGGTGACCAACTCCACTGGCGCGACGAAAATCGTGCTCGCGATCCTCGTCGTGCTCTCACTTCTCAGCTGGGGAATCATCTTCTCCAAGTGGTATGAGCTGAAGAAGGCACTGAGACTGACGCGCGATTTTGCAGAGGAGTTTGCCGGGGTTCCCACGGCCGAGCGCGCGGCTCAAATGGCGCGCGCCACGGGCGGACCGCCGGCGACGATCATGGAGCGCGCAATGCGCTTCATTTCAGAGACGACGCCGGCTCTCCGCGAAACGTCGGAGCGATCAGCACGATTCAGCAGCGCGCAGGTGGAAGCGCTCCAGCTGGTGCTCGATGCCGAGACGACCAGCGAGCGTGACCGACTCGGCAAGTGGGTCACGGCGCTGGCGACGATCGGATCCGTCAGTCCGCTGATCGGGCTTCTCGGAACGGTGCTCGGCGTCATCGACGCGTTCGTCGGAATCGCGTCAAAGGGGTCAGGAAACATCGGCGCCGTCGCTCCCGGTGTGGCCGAAGCGCTGATTGCGACGGCCGCAGCGCTCAGCGTCGCGATTCCGGCTGTGTTCGCGTACAACATCTTCGCGGCGCGCCTCAACAAGATCGAAGGCCAGCTGGAGAGCATCGGGTCGGAGCTGATCGCGCTGATGGTCAGAGAGGGCATGATCTGATGGCGCGGCGCGGACGCGGTCGCGGCAGGCTCGTGCTCAACGCCGAGATCAACGTCGTGAGCCTGATCGACGTGATGATGCTGCTGATGATCATCTTCATGATCACGGCGCCGATGATGCAGGGCGGGGTGGACATCACGCTTCCCAAGGCGCAGGCGCGCCCGCTCGAGTCGAAGAGCGGGCTGACCGTGACCGTCGATCGCAGCGGCGCCATTTTCGTCGACGAGGCGCGTCTCACGCTGAGCCAGTTCTCTGCGAGCTTCAAGGCGCTGGCGCAGCGCCGAGGCTCGGGCGGCGTCTACTTGAGGGCGGACGATCGAGTCCCCTATGGCTCGGTCGTGAGGGTGCTCGCCATCATGCGAGCCAGCGGCGTCGGGGACATAGGATTGGTGGCTGAGCCGCCAGAGGCGAAGTGATGCCAGGCCGAGAGAGTGGATCGCGACTCGTCGCCCCTTTCACGCTCTCGGCCATACTTCACGCGGCGGTCGCGACGCTCCTCTTCAACACGCTGAAGGAGCGCAAGCCGGTAGCACTCCCACCGATGTATCGCGTGGAAATCGTGGCTGCTCCGCCAGGGGAGCGAGCGATCGGCGAGGTGAAGGCCGCGCAAGCCAAGGCGGCACCGTCTGTTACGCAGCCGACCGCCACGCAGTCAACCGTCAAGGAAATGCCGCTGCCGACAGCGAAGCCCGCGCCCAGGACTCCAGCGCGAGCGACGCCAGTGCGGGGCAAAGTTGCGCAATCACAAAAAGTGGCCCCTCCGACTGAAGCCAAAGTCACGCCTCAGCCAAAGACAGAGGCTCCAAAGGCGGGGGGCGGACCGACCGGTGGCAAGGGAACCGACGTGGCTACCGTGCGCAGTGACGGGATCGAGTTTCCATTTCCAGGGTATCTCAACAACATCGTTCGCCAGATTGCT
>JBGPHO010000333.1:0-3011 GCA_041484425.1 Gemmatimonadaceae bacterium | reverse complement strand
GCCCTTCGCACCGAACTTCTCTTCCGTACCAGCCATTCTTGTACCCTCCGGAGTGTTTGTCACAGGCAGCGAAAAAAGCAACGCATGTGCCATATTAGAAACATGCAATCCACAAACTCACTGCGTAATTCGCGCCACAAATAATGATTTCGTGCCAGTAAAACACTTTCGTGGAGTGAAACCGCTCGAGTCCGGAGCGCGTATCGCGCTCGTCGCTCCAGCCGGACCACTGCAGAAACCGGAAGAGCTCGCGCGCGCGCAGGAAAACGCGCGGGCCTTCGGCTGGGAGCCGATCGTCGCGCTTCATGCGACAGACAAGACTGGATACCTGGCGGGCAACGACCGGGACAGACTGAACGACATCAACCTCGCGTTGCGGGATCCCAACATCGACGGGATCTGGTGCCTGCGCGGCGGATTCGGAATGATCCGCATTCTGCAGGGCATCGATTATGACGCGCTGTCGCGCACACCCAAGCCGATCATCGGATACTCCGACATCACGGCACTCCACGCCGCGGTGCAGCGAAAGTGCAGACTTGTCACCTACCACGGACCAACCGCGCGGGAGCCGCTCAGCGATTTCTCGCGCGACTCGTTTAGGCGCGCCGTCGTAACGCAAACGGATTCCTGCGGCGTGGCCCCGACCGCGCGCGAGATCAATCCAGGCACCGCCGAGGGGAGACTCGTCGGGGGCAATCTCGCCGTACTCGCCTCACTCTGTGGCACGCCGTTCATTCCCGACCTCACCGACGGCATTCTCATCCTCGAGGACATCAACGAGCCCGTCTACCGAATCGACCGGATGCTCCAACAGCTCAGGCTCTCCGGCGCGTTGATCGGGTGCAGGGCGATCGCGTTCGGCGAATGCGTCAAATGTCCCGACGACGCAGGTGGTGGCGGCCGCCCATTCGACGAGGTGCTCGGCGAGATCGCGCATGGACTCGGCGTTCCCTGTCTCGCCGGAATTCCGGTCGGACACATCGATGCGCAGTGGACGTTTCCGCTCGGCGCCACGGCTACGCTCGACACGACCACGCGCACGCTCACCATCACTTCCTACCCATCCTGACGCGCACAATGGCTCACAAGACCGGACAGGACCTGATCGACGAAGCGAAGCAGCAGATAGATGAGGTGACGCCGGAACAGGTGCGCGACATGCAGGCACGCAACGAGCGCGTCGTTTACCTCGACGTCAGAGAGCCCAATGAATGGAATCTCGGACGGCTGCCGCACGCTACCCACCTGCCGCGTGGAAATCTCGAGACGAAGGTGGAGAGCATCGTCGATCGAAGGCAAAAGGTCGTGATCTACTGCGCGCGCGGAAACCGCTCGGCGCTCGCCGCGCTCACGATGAAACAGATGGGATACGAGAACGTCGCGTCGATGGCGCGCGGATTTCATGGGTGGTCCGACATGAACGGCGAGGTCGAGGGGTGACCAACGCGGCTGTGATCAAGCCCGAGACCTTCGAGATCCCGTGCCGGGATGGACTTTCCATCCGCGGCGAAGCTTACCCGGCGGAGAATTCGCTCGGATCCGTCATCATCTGCCACGGCTTCAAGGGGTTTGCGCACTGGGCGTTCTTCCCCTATCTCGCGCGCACCCTGGCACAGGACGGGCTCACCGCGATCACGTTCGATTTCTCGGGGAGCGGGATCGGCGCCGATCGCGAGTCGTTCGTGCAGGCCGAGGCATTCGCCGGCAACACGTTTTCGCGGGAGCTGGAGGATCTCGAGCTCATCGAGGAGTACTCGCGCAGGAAGAAGTGGATCGATGGAAAATTTGGCATCTTCGGCCATTCGCGCGGCGGTGGAGTTGGCATTCTCTACGCCGCGTCGGAAGCCGCGAACGTGAATTCCCTCGTGACCTGGGCCGCGATCTCCTATCCGAATCGCTGGTCCCCGGAGGATGTGATCAACTGGCGGAAGCGCGGCCACACGGAGATCACCAATTCGCGTACCGGGCAAGTGATGCGCCTCGAGACGGACTTGCTCGACGATGTCGAGCTGAACGGAAAGACGAAGCTCAACATCCAGGGCGCGGCGGGAAAGATCAAAGCGCCGTGGCTGATAATTCACGGGACCGGCGACGAGACGGTGCCCAGCACGGAAGCCGAGCATCTTCACTCGCTGTCGAAGGGGATGAGCACGCTGCGGCTGATCGAGGGCGCGAATCACGGCTTCAGCGCAACGCATCCGCTTGCCGAAGTCCCACCGGTTCTGGAAAAGGTCGTGCTGGAGACGGCAAAGTTTTTCGTCCGCAACGCGACCATTAAATGATGTGAGAGAAGCGCGATTCGCGCATCTTCTTGCGCAGCCGAGCGTGGCGAAGATCCACTCGGCGCTCGCCTCTCACAGTCCCGTCGAGGCCGGGGAGGAAGAGGGAGTGCGCAAGGCGGCGGTCGCGCTGATCTTTCGCGTCGGGGAAGATGGCGCGCTCGAGCTGTTGTTCATCAAGCGGGCGGACTATGCGGGAGATCCCTGGAGCGGCCAGATAGCTTTTCCCGGGGGACGAATGGAAGCGGGCGATGCGTCGCTCGCCGAAACCGCGATCAGGGAGACGCGCGAGGAAACCGGGATCGATCTGGCGCGCGAGGGCATGATGATCGGGACTCTCGACGATCTGCGTCCACAGTCAATCAGGCTTCCTGCAATCATGGTGCGTCCGTACGTCGCATTGCTGGAGTGGAGCGAGCCACTCGTTCTGAGCCCGGAAGTCGCGCTGTCATTCTGGCTTCCGTTCGCCGCGATGGCGCGCACCGAATCGTGGCATGAGGACACGGTGTTCGCGCGTGGAATTCAGATAAATACCCGCGTTTTTCGCCACCAGGAGCATGTCATCTGGGGAATGACGGAGCGAATCCTCGCCCAGTTGCTGGCACTAATGTGAGGCCGGCGCGATGATCCTTACCGCGCCGGCCGTGGCGCGATCCTAACGATCCAATTCAAGAACGACGAACGTCCCCGGAATCATCGGCGGCCGGGGACGTGGACGATCGGCGGTCG
>JBGPHO010000332.1:0-3013 GCA_041484425.1 Gemmatimonadaceae bacterium | reverse complement strand
ATCTACACGGAGCTCTCCGAGATTCTTCAGATCGAATTGCACCGCGCCCTCGTGCGCCAGGCAGAGCCGCGGGAAGCACTCAACTCGGCGGCGGCGCGCATCAATGCGCTGATCGAGCGCACGGGGATGCGCAAGCTCATGTCAGGAGCCGCGAAGGAATCGGTGCCATGAGAAAGATTTCCCGCCTCGGACACGAAGCCCGCCTCGGCTGGTCGCTCGTCGCGCCAGCACTCGCCGTCATCGCCCTCATCGCGATCTTTCCGCTCGGCTGGACCTTCTGGGAATCGCTGCACCTCCACGAGCTGAGGATGCCGTGGCTCGGCAAGCCCTTCGTCGGTCTCGCGAATTACATCGAGATCGCAAAGGATCCGCGTTTCTGGGCCGCGCTCGGCCATACCGCGTTCTTCACCGTCGTCTCGATCTCGCTGGAGCTGGTGATTGGGCTCTTCCTCGCCCTCGCGATGAATCGCGTCTTTCGCGGAAGGGGATTCGTGCGCGCGGCGGTGCTGGTGCCGTGGGCGATTCCGACCGTCGTGGCTGCCCTCCTCTGGCGCTTCATCTTCGAGTCGCAGGGCGGAATCGCCAACGCGCTGCTGATCGACGCGGGAATCCTGAAGCAGCCGATGGTCTGGTTCATCCAGACATCGACGGCGTGGGTGCCGGTGATTCTCTCCGACGTCTGGAAGACGACTCCGTTCGTGGCGCTGCTCCTTCTGGCTGGACTACAGAACATCGATCTGACTCTGTACGAGGCCGCAGCCGTCGATGGCGCCAACGCGTGGTGGCAGCTCCGGCACATCACGTTGCCACTGCTCAAGCCGGCGATTCTCGTGACGCTGATTTTCAGAACGCTCGACGGATTCCGCGTCTTCGACCTGATCTACGTGCTCACGGGCGGAGGGCCTGGCACATCCACCGAGCCCGTGGCGCTCTACACCTTCAACGCGCTGCTCCAGAATCTCCGCTTCGGCTACGGCTCCGCGCTCTCGGTCGTGATCTTCGTGATCACATTCGGCCTCGCGATGTTCTACGTGCGTGGACTTGGCGTACGGCTCGGGGGAGACGAGTCATGACGCTCGCCAACGTGCCCGGGCCGAGAAGGAGCCGTAGGACATCGAGGGCCTCGCATGACGCCGGCTCAACCAATGAGAGCTGGGGAATCAGGTCAGGCGACCTGCAGCAGCAGACTGCCGGGGTGAGCGAATGAAATCCGCGGCGACGGATGGAGGTCGCTGGGGCAAATGGGCATTCGGGGCGGCACTCGTCGCGCTGATGTTCTTCACGCTCTTCCCGTTCTACTGGGCGATCGTCGCGTCGCTTACATCCGACGCCGCCCTCTTTCGCGATCCCTCGCTGTGGCCGCAGCACCTCATCTTCGATCACTACCGCGCGCTGTTCACCGAGCGTGACTTCATTACGCCCATCCGGAACTCGCTCGTCGTCGCGGGAACGACGACAATCTTCTGCCTGATCGTCGGGACGCTCGCGGCGTATGCTCTTGCCAGAATCGAATTCCGGGGCAAGGCCGCGATCATGGGGTTCATTCTCGCTGTCACGATGTTCCCGCAGATCTCGATCGTGAGCCCACTTTACCTGCTGCTGAGATCGCTCCACCTGATCGACACGTATCCCGGGCTCATCATGCCGTACATGACGTTCGCGATGCCGCTCACGGTGTGGGTACTGACCGGCTCGATCAGACAGATCCCCAAGGATCTGGAGGAGGCAGCGCACGTGGACGGCGCCACGCGAGTCCAGAGCTTCACGAAAATCCTGCTGCCGCTCGCCGTGCCGAGCCTGGCGACGACTGGAATCCTGACATTCATCTACTGCTGGAATGAGTTTCTGTTCGCGCTCTCGTTCACACTCGGGCCAGAGCGGCAGACGGTGCCAGTGGCGATCGCTCTGTTTCGCGGGCAGTACCAGGTGCCTTGGGGGGAGATACTCGCTGCTGCCGTCGTCGCCACTGCTCCGGTGGCGGCAATGGTTCTCGTTTTTCAACGGAGGATCGTGCAGGGGCTTACGGCGGGGGCGGTCAAGGGATGACAAGTGCAACTGCAACAGAACAGGCGGGAGGCGCGAGTAGCATAGCTGCCAGTTTGTTAGTTCACGACGCCCGGACTTGCCTCCGTGGCGTGAGAGGAAAAACATCGCTTGTCCCTTCCTCCGCACAAATAAGTCCGGGCGTAGTGAACTAAAACACTTGTGACTGTGCCTCTGGCGCCTCTCGCCTGTTCAGTTGCAGTTATCAGGTTGGCGCCTCCGTTGCATTCTAATGAGGAGAAGTGAATGGCCCGAATAGCGCTGGAGCACGTCGATAAGATCTATCCGAACGGCTACGTGGCCGCGCGCGACTTGAGCCTGGAGGCGAACGATGGCGAGCTGCTCGTGCTCGTTGGTCCCTCGGGCAGCGGCAAATCGACGGTGCTCAGACTCATGGCCGGCCTCGAGCGTGTGAGCGAGGGCGTGATTCGCATCGGCGAGCGCGATGTCACCGACCTACCCCCGCAGCAGCGCGACATCGCCATGGTCTTCCAGAATTATGCCCTCTACCCGCACATGACCGTGCGCGAGAATCTGGGATTCGGCCTCAGCATCAGGAAACAGGCGCCCGCCGTGATCGCCGGGCGCGTCGCCGCGCTCGCCGCGTCCCTCGGCCTCGAGGCACTGCTCGATCGCAAGCCCGCACAGCTCTCGGGCGGACAGCGCCAGCGCGTCGCGCTTGGACGCGCGATCGTTCGCGAGCCATTGGCATTTCTGTTCGATGAGCCCCTGTCGAATCTCGACGCGCAGCTTCGAGTCGAGACGCGGGTCGAGCTCGCGCGGCTGCATCGCAAGCTCGGCGCAACGATGGTGTACGTGACGCACGATCAGTCCGAAGCTCTCACGCTCGGCGACCGCATTGCGGTGCTCAAGGAAGGAGTGCTGCAGCAAATCGCGACACCCATGGAGCTGTACCGTCGGCCCGCCAACAAATTCGTCGCCGGATTCATCGGCAGCCCCGCCATGAACT
>JBGPHO010000331.1:0-3015 GCA_041484425.1 Gemmatimonadaceae bacterium | reverse complement strand
TAGGAGTCGTCGTGCTCGACCTGGATCACGACGATGGACGGATCGTTGAGATGCGAAGCCAGCCATGCGGTTGAGACTACAAGCGGCTCGTCTGGAGCTGGGGCTCGTGTGGCAGCAACCAGGGCGCCGGTGATCGCAGTCGCAATGACGATGATGCCGAGAGAGCGAGAGAAACGCATCGAAAACTCCTGCAAGCGATTGGTGAAATCGGGACCGACCACACGATGATGGCGGGACACCGTGCCCGCGAGTGGCAAAACTGCCGGTATACGATAGGTTTCTGCCATGCCCCGTCAGCACAACGTCGCGGTTCTCGTTCTTCCCTCGGTCGTTCCCTTCGATCTTGGCGTTCCCGTTCAGGTTTTTGGATATCCCCGAGCCGACCTGGGAGCAAAGAGGTACTCGATGACTCTGTGCGCGATCAAGCCCGGGCGTGTCAAGACCTCGATTGGGTTCTGGATCGTGGTCGAGAACGGGCTGGCACCGCTACGCCGGGCCGACACGATTGTCGTGCCCGGTATCGACGATCTCGATGCCCCTATTCCCGCTGCTGTCACGCGCGCGCTGGCAGATGCACACAAGCGGGGCGCACGCGTGGTGTCGATCTGCACGGGAGCCTTCGTTCTTGCCGCCGCCGGCCTGCTGGACGGGAAAAGAGCGACCACGCATTGGATGGACGCCGCGGCGTTGTCCGCGCGATTCCCCAACGTCTCCGTCGATCCCGGTGTTCTCTATATCGATGAAGGGAGTGTTCTCACCTCCGCGGGAATTGCCGCCGGCATCGATCTCTGTCTCCACGTCGTGCGCAAGGATTTCGGCGCCGAGCTCGCCAACGAGGTCGCTCGACGGCTCGTGGTCGCGCCCCACCGGAGTGGCGGACAGGCTCAGTTCGTCCTTCAACCAGTGGCAGAGCCCCGCGGCAAACGGCTGGAGGCTACGCGCACATGGGTCCTGGACCGCCTCGCGGAGCCGTTAACCGTCGCCCGGATGGCCAGGCATGCCGGAAAGAGTCTACGAACGTTCGCACGCCATTTCTCGGAGGAGACGGGGACATCTCCATTGCAATGGCTGCTGCGCCACCGGATCCTGGCGGCGCAGCAGCTGCTCGAGCAGACCGATCTCACGGTCGATCGTGTCGCCGGGGATGCGGGGTTCGGGTCAGCGGTGTCGTTGCGCGTTCATTTCCGGCGCGAGCTCAACACGACTCCGCTGGCGTATCGGCGAGCTTTCAGGCAAACTGCGACATCGTAACGGAGGATGAACGCCGTGATGATTCTGCGCCATTTGTTCGCGATCCTTCTCCTTCCATTCGTCGTGGTAGTGATCGTACCACGTTGGCTGCTGCGTGAGTGGTCAATGTCGGACACGCGTTGGGTGGGCGGGACGCTTGCCGCAGCTTTCGCCCACATTGCCGGCATCGTGGTCTTTCTCTCCGGGTTTGCGCTCTTCGCCTGGTGCGTCTCCCTTTTTGCGCGGGTCGGTCAAGGCACTCTCGCGCCATGGGATCCGACCCGTCGTCTCGTGGCGGTCGGTCCGTATCGGTACGTGCGGAATCCAATGATCAGCGGCGTCGTGACGATGCTGGTTGGGGAAACGCTGTTCCTGGGCTCGCGCGTGATCGCGATCTGGGCGGCGACGTTCATCGCCATCAACCAGATCTACTTCATGTTGCTCGAAGAGCCCGGGCTGGAGCGGCGATTCGGGGCGGCCTATCTCGAATACAAAGCGGCCGTTCCCAGGTGGATTCCGACAGGGACGCCGCGGAAGAACGTCTGACCGTTGGCTGAGGTACGCTCCTCGCGCACGGAATTTGATTGAGTGGGTTTGAAACCAAAACACCGATCATTCCATGACAGACCCGATTTCGCCGCCGCTCGGACCCGCGCTTCTCCCTCGGGACAACTTCAGAAGCATCATCGCGGCGCTGATCACGTTGCTCACCATCTACGGATGGATCGACGCGCTTGGCCGCACGCCGATGCGCCGTGCCATCGCCGGTGAGCCGCGCCTGTGGTGGATCGAGCAGATCGTGAGTCTCGCGCTGGCGATCGTATGCATCGGCATAATTTTTCGCAAGCGGTCGTTTCTCACTCTCGCGTTCTGGCTGACGGTTTACTCGCTGGTGTTCGATATCGTGCGCTGGATATTCGAATTCAGAGAAGGTCAGTTCGAGATCCGGGTGGCGCCACTGCTTTATGCATTGTTGCTGTGGAGGCTGTGGATGACCCGGAAACAGGCCGCGGGAACTGAAGACACAATCGTGGGTGACACGACGGGATAGGGTGCGCTCGATCGGAGGCCCCTGCAGTGGCGGTCTCGGGGTCCCGGCAGTAAGTATTTACGGTGGGCAACATGTTGCTGAATTCGCTCCCTTTTCAGCGTGCTGTCATACGTTCTACGTCGCATCTTCTGAGACCGGCTCGCCCTTGAGCCGCCGCGAGCGCGTGGGGAATCGAACCCACTTGTCGCTCCTGGCCGCTGCTCTGGCGTTGACCATCTCCGCGCCAGTCTCCTTTGCGCAGCCGCAGCTCCTCAAGATGTCGGCGCGCGACGCTCAGCTAAAGACGGACTCCGCGGAAATCTCTCAGCGAGCGCACGATCTACAGGCGAAATTCGAGCGTCGCCGACGGCAGATGCTGCCGAGGTTCTACATCGGTACTGCGGAGCACTGCCTGACCGTCGGGCGATTTTGCGAGTGGCATCCCAACCTGACCGATTACGTAATTCCGGAGGAAGGTAAGGACATCATCCGCGCGCGCGCCGAGTTGTTGCGGGATCTCGAGAAAGCGTCGATCGAGCTTCCGGGAGATGACTGGATCATGGGGCAGCGCATTCGCTATCTCACAGAGGGGCACGACACATCCGCGGCGAGTGTGGCGCGCTCGTGCCTGGCAACCCGATGGTGGTGCGATGCGCTACTGGGTCTCGCGCTGCACGTGAGCGGCAACTACGCGGGCTCCGACAGCGCCTACGCCGCGGCGCTGGATGAGATGCCGTCGCCAGTGCGGTGTCACT
>JBGPHO010000330.1:0-3018 GCA_041484425.1 Gemmatimonadaceae bacterium | reverse complement strand
GTGGCCGACCAACAGCGCCAGGTAGCGTGTCCAGATCGATTCGTAAATAAGACCCGCGGCGCCCGAAAGAAAGAAGAGCGCATAGAGCACGAACAGGATCAGCGAACCCTCGAGGGAGCGGTGGGCCTCTAAGATCGCTCCTCTACCGCGTCATGGAAACCAATCGACTTTGTGACTTCGCGTCAGAGTCGATCGGGCGACTCCGGGTCGTGACTTGGCAGAGCGGGTTCGAGCTTGATCATCAGCTGAGGACTCCTTTCGCGTCCGGCTGAATCGTGCACTGGTAGCGGAAAATCCCCGGCCTCGTCATGACCCGCTGCACCTGGACGCTCAAGTTGGCGGCGGGAGTATCGCGCCAGGACAGGTCTTCCATATCGGGCGGGAACAAGCGGCCAACCGGGCCGTACGCAAAGGTCATGTTCTGGCCAGGCTTCGTTTCAGCCCAGCCGGTCAGGGTCGTCGTCCGCTCGCACGCTGCGATCGCAAGCAGTGCCTCGGCGCCGGTGACTGTAAAATTGGGTGACATCGAATCAACCTCCTGCTTTCAAGTACATACTGAACTAGCGTGCAAGTTCGGTCGATCGGGGGCGGAAGTATTGAAAGAATGCGCTACGAGTTTTTGAACGATTCTGCTGTTGCGGTGACCGCTGGCGGACACGCATGTGAACAGATGATCGCTTAGCGGAGCAACACTGGGCGGACTAACGTGGTTGGCTGGATGCCATACGCCAGCTCGCGAAGCAGATCAAGCACTGCATCCCCGCCGACGGGACCGCTGGTCGGATCGATGATGTTATGCGGCAGGCGTAACGAGTCCGGCAGCTCGAACACTGAGACCGTGGCGCTATGTCGCAACCAGTTGCGCGCGAGCGCCTCCGCCGCGGACTCCTTGACCGTCCGATCGCTGGCGTTCACCAACACGACGATGTCGCGCGTGAGTGACGTTTCGCGCTCGGCCTGGCCCAGGATGGAGCGCCCGAGCTCGAGGATCTCCGCAATCGCGCGCAGGTTGAATCCCGCTTCCCGGTCGGGCCGCGCGCTATCAGGCTGCGATCGCCGCGCCATGCTCGGCAGACGGTCAGCGAGGCCGATCAGCGGCCGATCGAGGAGGGACGGGATCCGTCCCGGCTCGATCGCTGGCGCGATCAGGACCACGCGCGACACTTCGCGCTGTTGCGCGATCCATGCGCCTACTGTGCCGCCCATGCTCAGACCGACAACCACCACCGAATCGCCAAGGCCGCGGGCTTCGTTCACGACGGAGTCAGCCACTCCTCTCAGCTGTGCCGCGGTCAGAGCGGAAAGCACACCGACATTCTTGCCGCGAAGACCATGCTGCGGGAGTCGAGGCACGTAGACGTTGTTTCCGTCCGCGTGGAGAAGATATGCGAACGCCTCGAACTGCCGCGGGGAATCGGTAAGGCCATGAAGGAGAACAATCGCGCGCGCGGTTGGCGCACCGCCGGCCAGCAAGATGCTTCGCGCACCCGGGGCGGCAATGCTGTCGTCGACAGCCTGCCGTCGAGCGATTGCGGCGACGGAGCTGGTGAATGCCGCCTGGTCTTGCTGCGCGGGCAGGGGCTGGACCACCGCGGTTATTGCGGCGAACCAAAGCGCTGTGAGCGGTCTCGCGGTGATCTTCATTATCCGGTCATCAGTGGCGTGAGTGATGAAGGCTGATGCACATATAGCGGATCGCGGCCCATCGCAAGAACCTCGAATTACCGGTCGCACGACCGCAGGTCGCTGAACTGTCACGGAATTTGACCGCAAGAATCGGATATCCAGGATCGGCTGCGCCCTTCTAGAGTTCGCGGATGCACAGGACGATCGAACCAACGATCCTCTATTTCGGGACGCCAGTCGCACTCATCAGCACGCTCAACGACGATGGCTCGCCCAACTTGGCACCGATGTCCTCAGTGTGGTGGCTTGGTTGGAGCTGCATGCTGGGACTAGGGCAAATGGGTCAAACCTCAGAGAACATCAAACGCACGCGTGAGTGCGTGATCAACCTCCCCTCAGTGGATCAGGTGGAACATGTCGACCGCCTGGCAATGACGACCGGCCGCAATCCCGTCCCGGAGAAAAAACGGGATTGGGGGTATCGCTACGAACCAAACAAGTTCGAGATCGCCGGATTCACACCGATTGCGTCAGTCGCAGTTGCGCCACCGAGGGTGAAGGAATGCCCAGTACAGATGGAAGGCATCGTGCAGGAGGTGCGCACCTTCGGGGAGAATGTCTCCGCGAATATGGTTGAGGTGCATATCGTCAAACTGCATGTGGAGGAGTCGCTTCTGGTTCAGGGGAGCGATCCGGCGCGGCCACACATTGATCCGTTACGTTGGCGTCCGCTAATTATGAGTTTTTGTCGATTCTTCGGATTGGGTGGCGAGGTACATCCATCGCGCCTCGCCAACTCCAACTTCATGAAAGCTGTGACTCAGAGTGGCCAAAGCCCCGAAAATACTTCAAACCTTGCGAAGCGAGGAATCGCACCGGCGAACGACTAGATCTCTTCCGCGCCGGTCTCCCGGCGAGCGCGTTTCATCAAGTGCTCTTTCATCTGCGATGACCGTCGGGCACCTCGATCGGCGCCGTCCAACGGAATGAGCCCCACTCCAGTTTGAGCGTTCCGTGCCGTGCGTCGTTCGCAGTGACCGATATCGTGAATTGGTCGATCGGCGTCGAAAGCGTAGCCGACTGCATGCGTGCTGTTCCCACGTCGCGCGAGCGGTCATACTGCGTGCCCCATTGCCCGGCCTGTCCGTTCACGATCAGGTCCACTCCGTTTTGGTGGGGAACCGTCCACAACGTGTAGGTTCCCGCGGAGAGCTGGATGCCAGCGAGTCTCACCGGCGCCGACGTAGTGAATTGTGTCGCGGCATTCGCGCCGGTCCTCCACACCCGGTCATAGGGGATGACGTTGCCGAGCAGAACGCGTCCTCGCGCGAGCGGCCGGCTGTAGTCGATCGTAATCGATACGGCACCGATGCTTGCCCGCACGGTGTCTCG
>JBGPHO010000329.1:0-3040 GCA_041484425.1 Gemmatimonadaceae bacterium | reverse complement strand
TCAACATTTCCGGGGGACTCAAGGAAAAATCGAAGAACAGAGGGAGGGATGCCACGCAGGCAGCTTTCAGCGCTGAGATCTCCCGCGATCGCGATGCCATCACTGCCGCGCTCAAGCAGAATCCCGGACGCGAGCGAGCCTGGCTCGACAGCAGCATCCGCACCCGCATGACCGATCGCGCATTTCTCCTTGCGGCGCTGCCGAACGATTCCATGTCGCCGGGTCTCCTCGACACGCTCGCCAATTCGCCGGATCTCAATATCGCGCTCGAGGCGGTTCGCAATCCGAACACTCGGCCCGAGACGTTGGAGCACGTTTATCGAACCAAATCATACCCGGACTACTTTTTCCAGGCCTTGGCCGCGCACCATCACACGCCGCCCAACGTTCTGCTCGAGCTATATCATCGTCCTCAAACAATCATGGGACTCGATATCTGGTTCGCCGGCAACCCGTCGACACCGAAAGAAATTCTCGACCAGATCTCCCGGACCGCGACTGACAGGAGCGTCATCGCAGCGCTGCTCGAGAATCCGTCGCTCGATTGCGGGCTCCTCACCCAGCTCGCTGTGACCACGATGAAGCGCCAGAATCACGACGCCGACAACCCGAACGTCAAGCGCGTGAGCGAACTGGTGCCGAAGCTGTGTCCGACAAAGCCAACGCCGTAGCGCGTGCGGCCCACCGACGCCGCCGGGTCGAGGCGCGCGCCGTTACAGATCTCGACGGGGAGGCGCGGGGTGTCCTCTGAGGGAGCGGCCGGAGCCAGCGCCGCTGCAAGGCGGCGCGGTGCAGCGAGCCGCAAGGCGAAGCGGCAGGCGAGAGCTCCCGAAGAGGATACCCCACGCCGACCCCGCGCGATGGACCAAAAGAAAGCGCGCACCACGACCCAGGCCAGGCGTTAATCTTCGGTGCATGGTGTTCGACCTCTTCAAATCCCGCCGCCGCGCGCGTCTGCGCTCGCAGCCGGCGCCTGCTGCCTGGCGCGCGATCCTTGAGCGCAATCTCCCAGTCTTTAGTCGTCTCTCGCCAGCCGATCAGGCGGAGCTGCTCGGCGACACCCAGGTATTTCTGGCGGAGAAGCACTTCGAGGGAGCCGGCGGGCTTGAGCTGACCGATGAGATTCGCGTCACGATCGCGGGGCAGGCGTGCCTGCTGCTGCTTCATCGGGAGACTGATTACTACCCCGAGCTGATCTCGATCATCGTGTACCCATCGGGATACACCGCGCACGAAGAGCGCCACATCGGCGGCGGCATCTGGGAAGAGGGCGGCGAGGACCGGCTCGGCCACACCGGCAAGCGGCTCGGCGCGTTGGTGCTGGCGTGGGACGCGGTTCGCCATGGCGCGTCCGAGCCGACCGACGGCGAGAATCTCGTGCTGCACGAGTTCGCCCATCAACTGGATTTCGAGAATCAGAACAGCGACGGCACTCCGGCGCTCGAGACGCGCGGCGACTATCTCGCCTGGGCGCGGGTGATGAGCGCCGAGTTCAACGCGCTGCGCAATGCATCGGACGCTGGGCTGCCGACGCTGCTCGATCAATACGGCGCGACGAATCCGGCTGAGTTCTTCGCAGTGATCACCGAAGCATTCTTCGAGCGTCCGCGCGCGCTCAGAAAAAAGCATCCCGCGCTGTTCGCGCAGCTCGAGCGATTCTACCGGCAGGATCCAAGGACGTACTCCGTCGAGCCGGTGATGGCGGAACAGTGAGACTTTTCGTGCTCGGAGCGACGGGCAAAACCGGTGGCGCGCTGGTCGCTCAGGCGGTCGCGCGAGGGCACCACGTCACGACGTTCGGGCGCTCGGCCTTCACCGGGGGTGACAGGGCGAAAGTCCTCAGCATTTCCGGCAATCCGATGAGTGAGATGGAGCTTGCCGACGCCCTTCCCGACCACGATGCTGTGCTCTCGGTGTTGGGAACTCGCGGACTCGGCGCAACCTCGGTTCTCGTGGACAGCTCGCGCGCCACGATCGCCGCCATGCGCACAGCGGGAGTCAAAAGACTCGTCATCCTGTCTTCCGCTCTCCTCGACTCGCACATCGGCCTGGTGAATCGCATCGTGGGGCGTACCATTCTCCGCCATTTTTCGAGCGACCAGCGGGCGATGGAGAAGTTGGTCACGGCGAGCGATCTGGACTGGACCGTCCTCAGGCCGGCGCGGATGACAGCCACGGCGCCCGATGGTCCATCCAAGTCAACGCTCGCCGAGCCGCCGAGTGCGGCGGGAATGCTGATCACCAAGGAGGAGGTTGCCCGCGTGATGCTCGACACGGTGGAGAACCGCAAACACGTCAGGAAGGTCGTGCATTTGCGCGGAGCACACCGATGACCCTCTTCGTCGTCTTTCTGTTCCTGGCGATCTACAACGCGGGCTGCATGACCGCGCTGCAGCTCCAGCACTACGGGATTTACCCCGCGGTTGGGAGGGAGGGCTTCGCCGAGTACATGCGCGCGAACAATCGAGCGGCGGCGCTGCCGACGATTTTGCCGGCGATGCTTCTTTTTTTGGCGTCGATCGCGCTCGGGATATTTCGTCCGGCGTTCGTCGGCCATTTCGAGGTGGACGCAGCGGTTGTGCTGAATGTGATCGCTTTCACGTCGACGTTTGCGTGGCAGCGCAAACTTCAGGGTGAGATGGCAATGACAGGATACAGTGAAGCAAAGGTCCGTCTGCTCATTCGCACCAACTGGATCCGGACCACCTGCTATTGGCTGCTCGCGGCGCTTGCCATCTCGATTCTCGTGCGTGTGTTGCGAACGGGCATCGGCGCGCCCTAGTGAGAAAGCGCGACCCGGAAGAGAAGAAGCGGAAACCCGAAGCGCTCGGCAACGTCCTCGGCGCGTTTCTGAAAGACTCCAAGCTGGGGGACCGCGTCGAAGCGGCACAGGTCGTTCCGGAGTGGGAGTCGCTGGTCGGAAAGCAGATCGCGACGGTGACCAAGCCGATCTCCGTGACTCAGGACGGGACGCTGTTCGTGTCGGTGAAGACCAACGGCTGGATGACCGAGCTGTCGTTGATGGAGCCGCAGCTGCTGC
>JBGPHO010000328.1:0-3052 GCA_041484425.1 Gemmatimonadaceae bacterium | reverse complement strand
GTTCTCACATTCCGTACTCTCGAGGAGGCAGTCGAGAAGGCGAACAACACCATGTACGGACTCTCGGCCGGCGTGTGGACCGACAAGGGATCGCGCATTCTCAAGATGAGCACGCTGCTCAAGGCGGGCGTCGTCTGGGCGAACACGTTCAACAAGTTCGATCCGTCGTCGCCGTTCGGCGGCTACAAGGAATCCGGCTTCGGACGCGAAGGCGGACGCCAGGGTCTCATGGATTACGGGAAGATCGTTTAGCCATGGCGCGCATTCCGGTCACGAAGACGCCCAAGGTTTACGTAGGCGGACAGTTCATTCGCTCCGAAAGCGGGCGCGTTTTTCCAATTCAGAGGAAAACAACTCCGAAGGGTGACGCGGCCCTGCTGGGAAATATTCCGCAATGCACCCGCAAGGATCTGCGCAACGCGGTGGAAGCAGCAGCCAGGGCCGGGCCGGACTGGGCGCAGCGCACGCCGTACAACCGTGGGCAGATACTCTATCGCCTCGGTGAGATGCTGGAGTCGAGGAGCGCCGAGATGGCACAGGCGCTTGTGCTTTCCGGGGCTTCAAGCAGGACTGCGGCGGCGAAGGAAGTCGTCGCCAGCGTCGATCGTCTCATCTACTACGCCGGATGGTCAGACAAGTATGAGCAGGTGCTCGGCAACACCAATCCTGTCGCCGGCCCGTTCTTCAACTTCACCGTGGCGGAGCCGATGGGGATCATCGGCATCATCGCGGACGACGCGTTTCCCCTGCTGGGACTTCTGAGCCAGATCGCACCGGTGATCGTGTCGGGGAACGTCTGCATCGCCCTGGCGTCGCAGGAATTCCCGTATCCGGCGATCGTACTGGGTGAATTGCTCGCGGTGTCGGATCTTCCCGGCGGCGTGGTGAACATTCTCACCGGCTTCCGGAAGGAACTCGTTCCGACCTTTGCGACTCACACGCACATTCGTGGCGTGAACGCGGTCGTGAGCCAGGATGAGAAGAAGCAGCTCCAGCTCGGCGCGGCCGAGAGTATCAAGCGGGTGCGCGCGCGGAAGCGTGACGACGAGATCGACTGGACCGACGAGAAGGCGCAGAGTGTTTACGAAATCCGCGACTTCATCGAGTTCAAAACGACCTGGCATCCAATCGGGGCGTAGCGCGCGCCCCGCGCCGCGGTCGCCTGAGGCGCGAAGTCCGAGTTTGCACTAAGCTTTAGCACCCACTTCGCGGGTGTCCCATGGATGATCCGATCGCCCCGCTCCGGTCGGCTCTCAGCGGCAGGTACGATATCGATCGTGAGATCGGCCAGGGTGGATTTGCCACTGTTTACCTGGCGAACGATCTCAAGCACGATCGCGCCGTGGCGATCAAGGTTCTCAGCCCATTTGAGGCGGACGAGAACTGGAGGCGCCGCTTCATTCAGGAAATCCGGCTTCTCGCCCGGCTTCAGCATCCGAACATTCTTCCGCTCTACGACTCGGGACAAGCCGAATCGCTCCTCTATTACGTGATGCCCTACGTGAAGGGGGAAACGCTGCGCGATCGACTGAATCGGGAGCGGCAGCTGACGATTCATGCCGCGTGTGCAATCGCGGGGGAAATTGCCGAAGCGTTGGCTTATGCGCACAACGAAAACATTGTGCATCGAGACATCAAGCCCGGGAACGTCCTCCTCTCCGATGGGCACGCAGTGGTTGCGGACTTTGGCGTCGCCAGAGCAATCGGCCTTGCCAATCTCCAGGACCTTACACGCAGCGGAGACCTCGCGCTGGGCACGCCGCTGTACATGGGACCGGAACAACTGCTCGGAGACTCTGCCACGGACAATCGAAGCGACATCTACAGCCTTGGCTGCGTTCTCTTTGAAATGGTAACGGGAGCTCCTCCATTCGCTGGACGGAATGGTCTGATGGAACGCTTCACCGGACGTGCACCACTCGCCTCTGAGGGTCGAAGCGGCGTGCCTCCCTGGCTGGACGTGACGATCGCAAAGGCCCTGGCCCGGAATCCCGAGGATCGTTTTCAGAACGCACACGATCTCGCGGAGATTCTCTCGGGGTCGTCGGTCGGCGGGTCGGATGCCCGCAGATCCATGGAGGACGCTCCCTCGCGATTCGCACGGGCCTATCGCGCGCTTCGTCGTCCGCGGATCGCGGCGCTGTTGATGGCAGCGTTGGTCGGTCTCGCTGTACTGGCGTGGGCAGGCGTGAGGAGCGGGCGACCGTCAATGAGCACGGTTGCCGTCCTCCCATTTGCGAACGTCGGCGGCGACTCGAGCCAGCAGTATCTGGCGGAGGGAATGGCTGACGGTCTCGCAACCGCGCTGGGAAAGGTGCCGGGAATTCGCGTAGTGTCTCGAACAATCACATCGCACTACCGGGGGCAGTTGGAGATCGACGCCCGCGAGCTCCGCAAAGTCCTGGGCGCGGACTACGTCGTGCACGCAACACTTAGGCAGCTGCCCGGAAAGCTCAGGATCTCGGCACAGCTCATTAGTGCTTCCGACAACGGCGAAACGTGGTCCGAGAGTTACGACCGCGACGCCAGCGACGCGTACGCAGTGCAGGATTCCATCGCTCATGCCGTTGCCCAGGTTCTCAGTCCTGGCCGACTGAGTCCTGCCAGCAAAGCCGCTTTGCGATCGACTATGGCAAGCAGTGGAACGTCGAATCCCGAAGCGTACGATCTTTATCTGCGCGGACGATACCTGCTGATGCGGCGTGGACCGGGCGTCGCGCAGGCTGTGTCGCGGTTCGAGCAAGCGATTGCGAAGGATCCAAAGTTCGCGCGCGCGCATGCGGGGCTGGGTCTCGCGCTCGAGCTGTTGCCGTATTTTTCTTCTGTCAATGCCGCGTCGATACGCGACCGAGCGATCACCGCGGCAAATCGGGCGCTGGCGCTGGACAGCACGCAGGCGGAGGCGCACACAGCGCTCGCTCTCGCCCACGCGCACGCGTATCAATGGGATGCAGCGTTGAAGGAGCATCAGCGAGCCATCGCGCTCGACCCCAACGATGCGGCTGCCCGAACGCAGTACGGCCGCCATCTCCACTACATGGGCCACATAATG